>JABSQE010000149.1 GCA_013214245.1 Hyphomicrobiaceae bacterium | reverse complement strand
TGAAAATAAAGCTGGGTCGAGTTCATAAGGCTCACGATTAACATCAATGTAAGCGCGCGGAAAACGTGCCGCAATCATACTGGCACCTAATGATGGTGCTGAATCAAAAAGCTCATCCACAAAGCAGTCTTCAGATTTTCTTAGTTGTAGAGGTGTTAATTGTGTTATTGAGACTAGTGCGCTAGGGTAAATTCGTCCGGAATGAGGTGAACAAAATACAATAGGCGAGGTTTGTAAAGCTGGTCCTTTAATTAGAAAAGCAGGCGTGAGTTCAGTAAAAATACAGTTACGTTCACTACTTGGCATTTTATGCTTTGTCATTATATCAATGTCCAGAATACCGGAAATTATTACCTGTCATTGATTATCATCGCATCTGTGAATGAAGTAGGTCAACCTGCATTTTTGGTCTTGTTCAGATTTACTGGTAAATATTGTTTAGATCAAAATCGTGCTGAAAGTACATCATAAAAGTGTTGATTAAGCCTTATAACATTGTGCGTAGGTGTTAGAAATTAACATATTGGAACTTTATGAATACAGAATTACTATAGATAAAATATGCCATATAAAGTTATGAATAATTAAAGGTCATAATTTGTGTTTGCTAGACGACTGTTATTACAGCTAGCCTTGTGGTCGGCACCAAAACAATCAATATAACTAACTACAGCATTGTACCTGGACGTAAGGGCATTGTGTAGTAAACTTTATCATTGAGTAAGTTTTAAAGATGTTAAGTGTAAGTCGCTAGTTACTACCTGACCAAAGAGCGCTGTAAATTTATTAATACAAGAATTCTCTTAGATAGACCTAAGTGTTGTAGTACTAATAAATTTCAAGCGCTAATTTGTTGATACAGCGTTAGTTATAGTTTTAGAATGTAAAGGTGTAGTGATCCCAAGACTATCTCTATCGAATGGCTAAAAATACGAATATTTTTATAATTACAGCTGATTTCATCAACTAATTTTTTTAGAAAATATTTTTTATAATCCTAAAATAGTTAAACACTGCTTGAGAACTTAGAATAAACCTTCAAATTTCTTCTTGAATCTTGATAGCCGACCGCCGCGATCAGTCAACCGTTGGTCTCCGCCTATCCATGCAGGGTGAGAAATTGGATCTATATCTAGCGTAAGAGTATCACCTTCTTTACCATAGGTCGAATGTGTAAAAAACTCTGTGCCATCAGTCATAACCACTCTTATAGTGTGATAATCTGGATGAAAATCCTTAATTTTTTTCATAATTTATTGTCCAAACTATATTTAGTGTGCTAGCAATACAATTCACATAGGAGTTGCTTGTAAGCAATTATTATATTATTTTATTCCATTGTTTTTAATAGCGCAACAATATTTGCTGCAGCAGCAAATTATTCTAGCGTAATTATTTCGCGTTGCAGTTTGTGTTAAAAACAAGTTTGCGACTCACTTAGCTAATACGTAGCTTTTAGAACCTTGTAAAGATTAAGAAGTTGAACAAAAAAAAAAGTTCATAGCATTGTGGTCTTATATGACCAAACTAATTGGTAATTGGAAGCCTAGTTTAGGTGGGAGTAAAGTTATACTCCATAAAGAAGAAAAATATTCGGCACTGGCTCTATTACCCTACATTTCTAGCTATCGATTTGAGAGCATAATAGCGGTGTTGGCAATTTTTACTTCAGCCGCAACGATGTTAGTTTTACCCTTTGCTACACGCTTGATGATTGATAATGGCTTTGCAGCAGCTGATTCAGATGCAATTTCAAAGTATTTTATATTAATGATTTTTGTTGGTACTGTTTTGGCGATTTCCAGCGCAGTTAGATTCTACGTTATCAATTGGTTAGGTGAGCGTATCATTGCTGATATTAGGGGAGATGTTTTTAAACATTTAACTAAGCTTGGAGCTGCTTATTTCGATCAAACGCATTCCGGTGAGGTGATGAGCAGACTAACAGCTGACACCACTCAGATAAAATCAGCTGTAAGCACTGCGATTAGCCAGGCTCTGCGATCTATTATTATGGTAATTGGCGCGCTTACGATGATGTTTGTGACTAGCGTAAAGCTAGCGTTGTTGGTGGTGCTGGTTATACCCATTGTCATTATTTCTTTGATAATCTGTGGACGGTTAGTGCGGAGATTTTCGAGATCAGCTCAAGATAAACTTGCTGCTGCTTCAGCTTTTGCAGCTGAAAACCTCTCTTCCATACGCACAATGCAGGCGTTCAACGCTGAGACTACCATTGCATCGCATTACGATACAGCGTTGAAAAGTGCTTTCTGTGCCGCGCGATCGCGGTTGAGGTCGCGCGCTACTCTAACCGCGCTTGCTTTGTTTATACTCACCACAAGTACCGTTGCAATATTATGGCTTGGCTCTACCATGGTAGTAGCTGGTATCCTGACTGGGGGTCAATTAAGCCAGTTTGTTCTTTATTCTCTATTTGCAGGTGGAGCTGTCAGCCAACTGTCAGATATTTGGGGAGAAGTTCAGCAAGCGATCGGATCGTCGGAACGGCTTGCAGAATTGTTGGCAGCGGAGCCGAGCATAAAAGAGCCTTCTGAACCAATTTCGATGCCATTACTGCGATCATCTGAGCTTGGGCGGGTTAGCTTTCATAACGTCAGTTTTGTCTATCCTGGTAACTCTAGTGCTTTCTCTCTAAAAGAAATTTCTTTTGGAGTTGCACCTGGTCAAAAAATTGCATTTGTTGGACCTTCTGGTTCTGGCAAATCTTCTATTTTTAATTTGATGCTACGTTTTTATGATCCGTCATGCGGACGTATTGAGATAGATGGTATCGATATAACTAAAGTTCCAACGTTGCAACTTCGTTCACGAATGGCTCTGGTGCCTCAAGATATTGCTATTTTTGATGCAACAGTGAGAGAAAACATTCTATACGGATGTACTAACTGTAGTCAGAATGATGTGGAGCGGGCTGCTCGTGTTGCGAAATCTCATGAATTCATAATGAGTTTAGCTGGTGGGTACAATACTAAACTTGGGGAAAGTGGGGTAATCTTATCGGGAGGCCAGCGCCAACGCTTGGCGATCGCTCGCGCAGTTTTACGCAATCCAAACATTTTGTTACTGGATGAGGCCACAAGCGCTTTAGATGCTGAGTGCGAAGGTGAAATCCAGGATGCTTTAGAGGAAGCTATGCGAGGTCGTACTACAATAATTATTACACATCGACTTGCTACCGCTCGTAAAGCGGATCACATAATTGTACTCAATAGTGGACAGATTGTCAGCCAAGGTACACACGACAAGCTAACTTGTGAAGCTGGTCTTTATCAACGTTTTACTGAGTTGCAATCGTCTGATATTACAGATGATTAGACAACACATGGATACTACAAATTTATTTACTATACTTAATTTAATAGCAGTATTACCTATCTAATGCTAGTTTAATCAAGGCACTTTGAAGTCCATGAACTTTCTACGTCGGCTAATTTTGGCGTCGTTCTATATAATGTTGATTCTAGCATGATAACGGTGCACTCAACGAATTATTATGTGTGTACCAACTATGTACGTTATGCTTTTAAGTTTGAGACAGAAGCTAGGGTGGTAATGAGAATTACTTTTTATAAACTCACACTAATTAAAAATATTAGATGACTTCATAAATAACGCATCTCATTAATTCAGCACTTAATACGTTTAGTTGGTCGTAAGTTGAATTATATGCGATGTCTGTATTTTTCTATGCTCTAGCGTAAAGTTTATATCTTTTTCTCACTCTCAGATCACTAAATATTAGATAGATACAAAAACCGTTCGACTAAACTTCAAAGATTTATGGCTAGTTCTTATCATTAACTTTATCCACCCAAATTATTACTATAGTTTGAAATTAACAGGTAATTCTTACCTTCATAAGGTTAGCTATTGTGTATAGATAAGATAGCAAAATAGGATCTCTAACCTTAAATCCGCTGAGGGATAATGGTGACAATGAACTACAATAATAAAAAACAGGAACATAACCGCTTATCTGCCCGTGCATCACGTTATTTTAAGGTTAGTGGAAACGCGGGTGTAATTGCAGCAAAAGTAGTTGGACAACGCCTATTGGGATTCAAGGCAGACGATTCTAAAGACGCTGCTGAAATGGCTAAAGCGCTGGGACAGCTCAAAGGCCCGATTATGAAAGTAGCGCAGCTTTTGTCCACTATTCCTGAGGCTCTGCCGCCAGAGTACGCTAGAGAATTAGCTCAATTACAAGCTAATGCACCACCGATGGGACCTTCATTTGTGAAACGGCGTATGATCGCTGAAATTGGGGCAGATTGGTTGTCTCGATTGAAGAACTTTGATATGAATGCAGCTGCTTCTGCATCGCTTGGTCAAGTTCACAAAGCTATACATTCAGACGGCAGGATATTAGCCTGTAAACTTCAATATCCTGACATGCAATCAGCAGTAGAGGCGGATGTTAATCAGCTTGGTATAATTTTTTCCATTCATGCGCGTTTTAATCCAGCCGTTAATACACGCGAAATTTTAAAGGAAATTGCAGCGCGATTACGTGAAGAACTCGACTATCATCTTGAAGCTAAACATATGGCATTATATGCAACAATTTTTGCACATAATCTCTCTGTAAACGTACCAGATGTGTTACATGACTTAAGTACTAAGCGTCTGTTAACCATGACGTGGCTTGATGGACAATCTTTGATGGCTTATAGAAGTCATACACTTGAGGATCGTAATATAATTGCTAAGGCAATGTTTCGCGCCTGGTGGTATCCATTTAGTCATTATGGTGTTATTCATGGTGATCCACACCTTGGTAACTATACAGTTTTTGAAAACAAAGGCCGCCCATCTGGCATTAATCTACTGGATTATGGCTGTATTCGAACCTTTGCCCCTACCTTTGTTAAAGGTGTGATCGATTTATATAACGGACTTCTCCATGATGACAAAGAAAGAATAGTTCATTCCTATGAGACTTGGGGTTTTAAGGGACTTACGCATGAGCTTATTGATGCTATGAACATTTGGGCTAAATTTATTTATGGTCCATTGCTTGATGATCGTGAGCGCACGATTGCTGAAGGTACTGCACCAGGCGAATACGGTCGCAAAGAGGCATTCACTGTGCATAAGATTTTGAAAGAAAAAGGCCCAGTAACAGTGCCTCGAGAGTTTGTGTTCATGGATCGTGCAGCTATAGGACTAGGCGGTGTGTTTTTACATTTAAAAGCTAAGTTAAACTGGTATAGAATGTTTAATGAAACTATAAAAGATTTTGAACTGGATTCTCTTACAAATCGCCAACATGAAGTATTCACCAGAACAGGTGTACCATTACCAACTTCTCAGTAGATAACTATGTGTGAACACTGCTGTTGACTTTTTCACTTTTCTGCAAACTAATGGTCACTTGGCAGTGCTCTAAGAATAGTGTTTGAATTACTTAAACCGTACAGTAGTCTGGAGTATTGATTTAGTGTGTTCTATGCAGGAGTGCGATAGTAGTTCATTTTATACACTATTGTCGTTAATAGTTTACAGTATTTTGCGTGCATTACATACAATTGCATGGTTAAAAATACAGCCGCACTTTAAATAGCATTATATCTCACAGGAATCAGGTTAAAGGTGTTTTAAAGTAACAAATGCAGGAAGTGCAGCTGGATAACCTATCTTGTTAGGATTTATCATAACCTGTTTTAGTGTAGGGAGTACTCTTGAGTGGTTCTTCCACAGGTTTTAACAATTTAAGCTCTGGGAATAGCTCGCGAATGATATGACGTGATCGAATAGGGTCGCTCTCTACAAATGGAAGTGGCCGGCATGTATCAATCGCAGCTACTCCCAGTCTAACAGTTAGCGCGCCTACAAATGCACCTTCACCTAGTCGGCGAGAGATGCGCCGCATTATATCTTGCCCTAAAAACTGGCCGAACAGATCGTCTGTTAGTGCTACGGCACCTGTCGCTGCTACATGCATTATAATTCGCCATAGGAGTCGGATACCTCCAAGCATTCCAGGTCGCCCACCGTAAGCATCAGCCAGTCGGCGAACCATGCGTACATTTTCAGTAAGTGCAAATAAGGTAACTAACAAGGCTATAGGAACCATAGCAGTCACAACCCCAACTCGTCGTGCAGATTCAAAAATAACTCGCCGAGCTTCCTTATCAGCTTCTGCTAGTAAAACGCGATCGGCAAGACCAATAAGCTTGCCAGGTCCTTTCGTGTAGCGTTCTTCCTCACGAAAAGCAGCCAGACCCCACTTTCCAGTTGTGCGACCCTTGGCGAGCGCTTTTAGTGTTTTGATTACGCGTTTTTCTTTCTTGCAATCGCCTGCAGCGAGCACGATCTCAGCGTCTTTACGAATTCTGTGAAGACGGGCTATTCGTAGGAAGCCTAGTACCTCTCTTAGAACTACAACTGTTGATGCAACCAAAGCCACTATCAACAGACTTTGTGCAGTCCAGCCAACCCAGTCATCACGGTTGAGTGCTAATGCGGTAAAGCCTGCAACCCAAACACCTGCAGCTAGGAGTAATAAAACAAACATAGAAGAAATTAGTATCATTCCCCATTTGATACCACGATCTAGTATACTAACAGCAGGTAATTTCGCAGGTATGTGTATGTTTTCAGAATTATTAGATTGTGCTCTAACATTTTGTAATGCAGCTTTGTTTGCTGCCTGCAGTTGGGGTTGTTTTGAGAGCGACAACGCCGGATCATCTGCATCGAATACACGCGGTTTGCGTAGTGGAGGAGCAGAAGTCATGTCAGTTTATCTCCGATCAGGTAACGAACAATGCGGTCTAATCCGATGTGTGGCCACTGAGGTGTTTGTGCCAAATGTGTATCTTTAGGGCGAGGTGGTTGAAATCGCACAAATTGCAGCGTCCCGGCTTTGAATATATCTTTATCGAAAATATCATACGAGTCAGCTGGCAAATCTCCAGGGAAAATTGCAGCCATAGATTTACCATTAAATACTCGGCCTGCAGATGTTTCTCCCGGCTTTGGTCGGCCTCTAATACAAGGAATACTGGATCTGCCTGTATTGTAGTCAACATCCTCTGTTGCGCATAACGATGATAAGGCGGTGACATCAATATTTGCACCAGAGGCATCTATCCGTTTTATAGCACGGCTTAAAAGTGTTTTTATCAAATCATTGAGTTTGTGATGATTTGAACCATGAATGAGATCGGCTTTAGTTGCAGCAAATACTACTCTCTCAATTCGGCGTTCTAGCAAGCGGCCAAGCCACGATTGGTGCCCCGGTCTAAAAGTCTGTAACGCGCCAAGAAGTGTTGTCTCTAACTCTTCAACTGCTTTAGTCCCGCCATTCAGT
>JABSQE010000148.1 GCA_013214245.1 Hyphomicrobiaceae bacterium | reverse complement strand
TCAGTCCTTCAACATCTATATATCGATGTCCTACTTTATCTTTGTGCTTTGAAGAAAGCTCGATAATACCAGGATCGTCAGCTGTATCTGGTAACTCTAGTTCCGAAGATGACACCAGCATTCCATTAGAGGCGATACCCCTAACTAGCTTTTTCTGAAGTGTTGTAGCAGTTCCGGGAATAAAGGATCCTATTGGCGCAAACACGGTAATCAGTCCCGCTCTGGCATTGGAAGCTCCACATACTACTTCAAAAGGAGGCTTTCCGGGTTCCACTTCAACTAAGCATATTTGCAATTTTTTTGCATTTGGATGTTGCTTGGTTGACAGTATATGAGCTACTGTAAACGATTTAAGTTTCTCAGAAATATCAACAAAACTTTCTACCTCAAGACCTATTTTAGATAGGATAGTACAAATTTCAATAAGTGATGCATTAGTCTCAATATGATCTTTAAGCCAGCCAAGTGTGAATTTCATTAGTTTCTATCTTTTAAGAAATGTTCCACAAAAAAACAAATAGTAAAAAAACTGTTAACTCTACTTGTGATCACATCGTGCGGATAGAAGAGTTTTTTCGTTCAGTTTTATACTGTGCTTGAGTGGCGAGTCTAATTTTTCCATATATCCAAACGAATGATATAAGAATCTTGATTAATGTTAATCCATAAAACAGCCGAAAAATAAAGGAATATATCCAAAACCATATAGCTCCTTTGTTAATGTACAACGTACTAATTCTGAGGTCAAAGTGTTCCATAATATCAAAAAAACCGCCACGAAAAACTAGGTCAAGCGAGAAAAGTGCAATTCCGAAAGGTCCACCCTCAATCGACTTGGAGCCGTTAGAAAAAATATAATAGCCGTCGGACTGCAAATGTATACAGCTGAGAGTGAAAAGGACATAGTATAGAAGCATAGACGCGGCCATAAAGCGGTAGTAAGTTAGTGCTTGGCGCAAAGAATTTCCACTAAAGGAGAAATCTACCCAACGATCTAGCTCTTCGTGTTTGCCATCATGATAAAAAATAATAAAAACGAGAGTTCCAATCATAAAAAGCGCAAGCACGCTGGCGGCAACAACTGAAAGCTGCGGATTCTCCAAATTTAGCCTCTTTATGTAAATTGAACTTAAGAGATATCGACCAAGCTAACTTTGAGAGGTTATGTTAGTTCCTCTAATAACTAGAATGCTTAGATCAATATTACATTATAAAATTCGATCATGAAGACAAACCACCTATCAAAGTTGGAACATCAAGAGGCATAAACCCGTAATGGCGCATCCATCTTAAATCCCCGGAAAACATATCTCTCAAATCAGAAATACCATATTTTAACATAGCTATTCTATCCAATCCCATACCAAAAGCAAAGCCCTGGTGACATTCAGGATCAAGACCGCAATTTCTTATTACTTTAGGGTGAACCATGCCCGATCCTAATACCTCCAACCACTCACCTGGCTTTCCTATTGTGTCAGCGTCTATATCAACTTCAATTGATGGCTCGGTAAACGGAAAATGTGAGGCTCGAAAACGCATCTTGACTTTATCTACTTCAAAAAACGCTTTGCAAAATTCCTGTAGACACCATTTCAAATGACCGAGATGGATTCCCCTATCAATAAGCAAGCCTTCCACCTGATGAAACATAGGTGTATGTGTTTTGTCATTGTCACAACGATATACGCGGCCTGGTGCTATGATTTTGATTGGCGGTGCCTGTGTCATCATTGTTCGAATTTGAACAGAGCTTGTGTGAGGACGCAGTACCTTTCGTGAGCAACCTGAACGTGCTTTCAAAAAAAAGGTGTCCATATCTTGCCTGGCCGGGTGATGCGATGGTATATTTAGCTTAGTGAAACAGTTGTCTTCATTATCAATGTCTGGTCCATCAGCAACTGAAAAACCCAAGTCAGAAAAAATCTCTACAATTTCTTCTAAAACTTGACTTATAGGGTGAACACGACCCATAGCAAGTGAGTCCGGACGAATTGGTAAAGTCACGTCTGTAACCTCGCGCAAAAGCCGAGATTCTAATTGCAGTTTTTCCAATTCCTCTCTTCGAATTTTTATGGAAGCATTGATCTTACTTTTAACAGCATTCAAAGACTGTCCATAAATTTTACGATGCTCAGGTAATAAGTTTTTAAGTTCTTGCATGAGTAAGGACACTTGCCCTTTCTTACCCATGGCAGCAACTCTTATTCTTTCCAGGTCACTTAGGTTAGTGGCTGAATCAATTCTATCAAGGAATATAGTCTCCAAATCCTGATATTTATTATCTTGTGACATGAACGCCGCCTCAGTTCAAACGCTATGAGCAGTTAGAACTTGGATTAACCACTGTGCGAACTTTGTTCACAAGACCTTCAAAAGCCTGAGTGTCACGAACAGCAATTTCAGCAAGTATTTTTCTGTCTATCTCTACGCCTATCTTTTTTAATCCATCAATAAAACTAGCGTATGCTAAGCCGTGTTCACGCGACGCAGCATTTATTCTTTGTATCCAAAGAGCGCGGAATACCCGTTTCCGTCGTTTTCTATCTCGATACTGGTATTGTGCGGCCTTTTCAACTGCCTGTTTCGCAATCCTGATTGTATTTTTTCGGCGTCCGTAGAAACCTTTTGCTTGTGCCAACACTTTCTTGTGCTTGGCATGGGCTGTTACCCCGCGTTTTACACGTGACATGATGAAAGGCCTTTAAATGTTTGGATCTATATTTTATTATTGTTCACGAAGTTACAGTCAGCGTTGGTACGGCATATACCTCTTAACAATACGCGCATCCGGGTCGCATAAAACCATTGTTCCACGCGCGTTCCTTACAAATTTACTTGTTCTTTTTATCATTCCATGACGTTTGCCTGCAGCAGCAACTTTAACTTTTCCAGATGCAGTCATTTTAAAACGCTTTTTAGCGCTTGATTTTGTTTTTATTTTGGGCATTTTTCTCCCTCCATATTTCGTGAGCATTGAATGAATGTACATTCGTAATGCTATAGTATTAACGATATGTGTTGTTAGTTTAAAATGAAATACTAATCATTGTTGCCTTTATTACGCAAGCAAGACCTAACGACATGCCCTTGCCTGATAGCCAATCTTTTTTATTGTTAATCTTTGTTAAATAGACCTATTACTAAGAAACTTCGTCAACGATAGTTTGGCGTTACAGTATTGCATCACTATAATTCAGCAAAAAGTAAGGTGTTAAAAAACAAAGAAGTAACAGGCGTGAACTCAACTGTTATTGTAATCGTTACGTTTGATGTATGACCACTTCAACGAGGTGCTAAAACCATAACCATTTGGCGACCCTCTAAGCGAGGCTCAGACTCAACTTTTGCCACGTTTTCTACGTCATTTTTTACTCGCAGAAGCAGATCCCGCCCAATTTGCTGGTGTGCCATTTCCCGACCTCTAAATCGAAGCGTTACTTTAACCTTATCTCCTGCACTAAAAAAACGTTTCATTGCGTTCATTTTAACATCGAAGTCATGCGCATCTATATTTGGTCGCATCTTAATTTCTTTTACTTCAACAGTCTTTTGTTTTTTTCGAGCCTCCGCTGCTTTTTTTTGTTCTTGATATTTATATTTTCCGTAATCAAGAATTTTACAAACTGGCGGCTCAGCATCTGGTGACACTTCTACAAGATCCAAGCCAGCGTCAGCTGCACGTTTTATGGCATCTTCGATTTGTACGATGCCATGATTTTCACCCTCATAATCAATAAGTCGGATCTCACGAACTCGGATCGCATCATTCATACGATGGCCGGTTTTTTCGCGCTCAGGGGCGCTACGATTCGGTCGGCGGATGATCTGTTCTCCTCTATTTTTGCGACCAATAAAAATTGTCAGTTGTAACTTTATATATACTCTTCATATGCAAATTCTAGCTGACGGTCAAATGCAGTAGCTATAAATGCTCTTTTAAATTTAAAATAACGCACTCAAGTCAAAGTATCCCAGTATTTAATTTTGAAACTGATGGTCAAAATTAGAGGCTGATTTATTACGCAGCAAGCAATCATAAACCTGGAGTGTCTGACGTTTCATTTGCTCGAGCGAAAAATTTGCCTTTACGTTATGAATCGCATGTTCGGCAAGATTGCGGCGTTGCTCATCTGATAAATTTAATGCGTCTATTATTGTAGAGGCAAGCGTTTTAGCATTACCCTCCGCAATTAACCAGCCTGTCCGCTTGTGGCAAGGCACTCTTGGCTCAGCTAATATGGTTTCTTGTGGCGCACCCAACCGAGTGGCAATTACTGGACAACCAAACGATTGAGCCTCTACAGAAGTTCTCCCAAAAGCCTCAGGCTCCACTGATGCTATTACGCTCAAATAAGCTTCAGAAAAGGCTGCTGCGATGTCTGAAACGTGTCCAACAAGCTTAACATGGCTCTTAAGACCTGCGTTGCAGATCAAGTCATTCAAAAAACGGCGATAATCAGCACGCCCTTGATCATCTCCAGCCAAGACAACCACTACATCGTGAAGATGTCCTGTTTCGTATAGAATTTTAGCTGCTTCAATAAGTGTTTTATGTCCTTTCCACGGGGTCAGACGTGCAGCTTGTAGAATAATGCGTTGTTCAGGGGATATTCCCCAAGAGGAGCGCAATTCCATCTTGCGCTTTTGAGAAATACTGTTTGAAGAAAAACTGGCATCTACACCACGATATATAACTTTCAAGCGATCGTTTGGTGTTCCATATCTATCTTGAACAAGACGTGCTGTGAATTTAGAGTTCGCGATGACTACATCGCCCTTTGCCATCACACTGTTATACCATCTTTTAATTGGCCCGCGCTCATTGTATGCTCCGTGATAAGTTGTCACAAATGGTATCTTGGCTTTACGCGCAGCAAGAAAAGCACTCCATGCTGGAGCTCGACTGCGAGCATGAATAATACTTACGTGTTCACTTTTAATAATGCTTATAAGTTTCAAGCTGTTGTGAAGAATGCTGACAGGATTTTTACTAGTTAAAAATAAATTAAAAATTTTTGCGCCTTGTTTTTTTGCTACAGTTTGGAGTCTTCCGTTTTGTGTAGCTATAATAGATCGTCCACCCGATTTAACGACAGCTTCGCTGATCTCTAGCGTCGATAATTCTGCACCACCAGAATCTAAACATGGAATAACCTGTAATAGCGTAAAAGGCAGCATTATAAATTGTCCTGTTTGTATTTTTACATGTTATCGAAAACGATAATAAAATGATAGTGCTTCAACCGATTTTTTTTGCTAGGCAATGAACTCCGGTTGTTTATGTATATTATAAAATATGCTAATCAACTAGCATATATCTAGTTTGTTAATGATAATACATATTTAAATAATATCATGATCAATCTGTATTTATCTTGTTATAATTATTTCGTACTTATTTGTCAGATGAGCGCCTGGTATGAGTAGTCAGTGGCAGCTTAAAATAAGCGATTGCCATGTTTCTGTTTTTAGTAAAAGGACCACAAAACTGGGCTTACGTGCAGGCGGACAAAGCGCTTTCTAAGGCGTCAGGACAATCAGCTATGCACATTAATACGGTACGAGTTGAGATTTTGATGCTCATTGGCTTAGCAGATGGTAACGACGCATAATTTGGCATGAGAATGTTTTAGGGGGTGCAAAGCATTTTAGTTTAACATCTAATTGTAAGAATCACTATCAAACTAATGTAATAAAATCTCTTACAAGCTAATTGATCATGACAAAAGTCTGTATTTCCGTAGTTGAAGGATGCACATCTAAAAATTTAGCGATTAACTTGTGATATGATAATAAAGTTTAATGAACTCTAATTAAAAAATATTTTTTTTAAACAGAGCGAAAAGTACTTGCGTAATTTAAATTTACAGAATTAACATAAGCTTGTCTTTTTAGAAAACTGATAATAACAAGATAAATATCATTTAGCTTTGATAAAATTATAAGTTTGACTTTTAAAGTGTCTGAACTTTCTATTATACCTCTATTACTTTGTTTTACATTACTAATATCAATTTAAACAATTACAGGACGCTTTCGAATATTATATCCGTTAACATTGTTGCTTAATAAAAAGTCATTGATTGTTTTTTGGATAGTCGTACCGTCTATCCTTATGATAAGTGCGATGTAAGTTGACATAATTCTGTAAAATGTTTACTTTTACACTTAAAATCTATTTTTTTTCTTAATGAATTCATTTATTCAGTAGTTTTAAAAATGAACTTTACACTTCGAAATAATATTAATTGCTTCACTAAGAAAGACAATAAATTTCTATAGATAATGGTAGTAGGTCAAGATAAAAACTTTTGCATTGTAATATGTGACTTCTTAAAGAGTTGTGGTGAGAAGTACCGTGAAGCCCAGCTTTTAGAAATTTCAGCGCCACTGCTTTAAGTGCACCATAAAAATTATTTGTTGGCTCTAATAGTAGTAGTGAGACATAATATAACTTCATAATAGTGAAAACTAAACTTTAATTATAAACTGTTTAGTGGTTCTATATAAGTGGATACTACTTATGAAGTATGATCTTGCATTTGCAACATAAGATTAAAACTTAACTTTTTAGTGAAGCGTCGAAGCGATTATTACGCGAACAGATGGAAGCAACTTTCAAAAGAAGTAATTAGGCTCAAAATTCTACAGGCTCTGTTAAATCTTAAACTTACTTTTGTGTGGAATTTATACTTGTTATCCATCCTAATAGGATGTATTTTACTGTAATGCCCCAGTGGCGGAATTGGTAGACGCGCCAGATTCAAAATCTGGTTCAGGCGACTGAGTGCCCGTTCGATTCGGGCCTGGGGCACCACTAATTGTGAGGGTGGCGAGTTTTTATGCTGTGCGCTTGATTTATTTAACTTGAGGTTCTAGTGGTTACAAGGCTGATTAATTTCAGGTTACTAGTTTCGGCTACAATAATACACAGTGCAACCAGTTTTTCTCTTGCTTTAGCCTTCTAGTCAACAAAAAACAAACTTAACAGATATATTTTCCAGCGTTGATTGTTGAACTAGCTGTAACTTAAAACTAGTAAGATTTTCCCAATTCAGATCCTCCTAGTTTTACATGCAAGGTATTTTTGTTATTCTTGCAACACTATGAATTTAATAAGTCTCATACAACATATCGTGCCAATATGATCTGTAATTCGAAATGTAAGTCGAACTAGCGATAAATACTGTATAAATTTAACCCGATAGATCAGGCTCCATTAACATCGTTATCAGAGAGCTTTTCTAATACCGCGGTCTTAGCCGATGTTGGATTGTGTGTAATATGTTGAAATTATATGAAACTTTTGTGACTTCTGGTGATTTGCAGCACTCAGGTGCCCAAAGGGCAGTAGCAGAGCGATTAGATACGCTTGTAGCGCAAATTGAACATTGGCAAAATTCTAAAAGTTATCTGAGAAAATTGTTGGGTAAGGTCCAACCTGCACCAAAGGGTCTCTACATACATGGAAGTGTTGGTCGCGGTAAGACTATGCTTATGGACATGTTTTATGAAGCAGTGTGCCTTAAACATAAGCATCGAAGTCATTTCCATGAGTTTATGGCAGATGTGCACGATCGAATTGGGAAAGCGCGTAAAATTACTGAAGGCGATCCTATGCCTAGGGTTGCTAAGCAGTTAGTTGCTCACTATAAACTTTTATGCTTTGATGAGCTTCATGTTACTGACATTGCTGATGCTATGATCTTGGGCCGACTTTTCAAATTTTTATTTGAGGCTGATATGGTCGTTGTTACAACCTCGAACTTTCAGCCAACAGAGCTCTATAAGAATGGTTTAAATAGGCAGCTTTTCCTACCGTTTATCCATCTGATAGGTAGTAAAATGGAAACTTTAAAGTTGGACTCAGATAAAGACTTTCGTACGGAAAAGTTTGCCAGTCGTCGTACCTATTTTTCACCTCTCAATCATATAACTAAAGCAAATATGGATAGAACTTGGACTAACATTGCGAATGGAGCTATTGTAAAACAGCGCACTCTTGAAGTCAAAGGACGTAAAATTG
This sequence comes from Hyphomicrobiaceae bacterium, assembly GCA_013214245.1. GTDB lineage: Bacteria > Pseudomonadota > Alphaproteobacteria > Rhizobiales > Hyphomicrobiaceae > Tectiglobus > Tectiglobus profundi. The sequence continues at coordinate 4,642 of JABSQE010000148.1, read as the reverse complement.
AAGTTATGAAAACAGCTAGAGGGGGGGCAAGGTTTAATTTTGACGAGCTTTGTTCAAGACCGTTGGGTGCCGTTGACTATCTTGCATTAGCCGAGGCTTTTCATACTATTATGATGGATAGCATTCCTATACTCACCCCAGATCGTAGAAATGAGGCTCGACGTTTTATTAATTTAATCGATACGCTATATAACAATAACATCTGCTTTATCGCTTCAGCAGAAGCTGAGCCGGACAAAATTTATTTATCAGGGCACGGAGTTGAATTATTTGAGCGTACAGCATCTAGATTGATGGAAATGCGTAGTGAGGATTACCTAAGCGCTAGTTTTCATAGAAGTGTTATAGATAAAAGATAAATATCACAAGGAACTTTATTTAATCTAATTTTTTGTCATTTAGTTACAGAAGATTCATTTGCAAATATTTTTTAAAATCTCGACTCTACCTCGCCTCAAAATAGACTGGTTACTGTAGAAGATATCCATATTCAATAATGACATAATATTTCGTGTATTAAATTTATTTCTTTAAGGTTAATTATGTTCGAATGATAATAGGCTTTACGTAAAGCTTGAGATTTAAAACATACGAGAGTTGGATATGATTTATTTCAATCAAGTTATTACCTAATGAAGATTGAAATATTTACTAATATCATCGAGCGGAAATCCCGTTATAGATGTTACCACCCAAAAAGTTGTACTTGAGATAATGGTGACTAAGCCCTGTATAATCAAAGCAATTTAGCCATAGCTACAGCCGTATCAATCATTCGGTTAGAAAAGCCCCACTCGTTATCATACCATGATAGTACACGTACTAGTTGTCTATTAACAATTTGGGTTTGTGTTAAATCAAAGTTTGATGAATAATGAGAATGATTGAAGTCAATAGAAACTAGCTCTTCTGCTACTGTTGATAAAACACCTCTTAAGTTACTAGATGCAGCTCTTTTAAAGGCTTGGTTAATCTCATCGACGAATGTTTCGCGTTCGGGCAAAATTTTAAGATCTACGACTGAGACATTTGGTGTAGGAACTCTAATTGCTGTTCCATCAAGTTTTCCGGCAAGCTCTGGTAGGACAAGATCAATGGCTTTCGCAGCACCGGTTGATGTCGGTATCATGCTCATACCTGCTGCGCGAGCACGACGTATATCCTTGTGTGTTGTATCTAGGATGTGCTGATCGCCCGTATAAGCGTGTATTGTCGTCATAAATCCAGATTTTATCCCACACAAGTCATTTAAGACCTTCGCAACGGGCGCTAGGCAATTAGTTGTGCATGAGGCGTTAGAGACAACAGTGTGATCTTCTGTAAGTTGATGATGATTAATACCATAAACTACAGTGAGGTCAGCCCCGTTCGCTGGCGCCGAAATAAGTACACGCTTAGCACCAGCCTCTAAATGTAGTGAAGCTTTTTCTTTACTTGCAAAAGCACCTGTACACTCTAACACAATGTCTATGCCCATATCTTTCCATGGAAGCTTAGAGGGATTGCTGATAGCTAAAACTTTTATTGGACTGCAAAAGCCAAGGTCGAATGCGTCGTCGTATACCTCGATATTGACTGGAAGAGGACCGTGTATAGAATCGTATTTAAATAAGTGTGCACTGTGCCTGCAAGATGCCAAATCATTGATTGCTACAAATTCAAGATCCGTCCTTTTTGTCTCAATAGCGGCACGGAGAATATTGCGACCAATTCGGCCAAAACCAGAAATTGCAACCCTAGCAGGCATGCCATGTTCTCCCTGAACTGAATTTATATTTAGCACAGCGAGGAGTGTGCTAAAACAACAAGTTTAATGCAAAAAACTGCTTTCTTAGTTGTTGTTATTTTATATAATTGTCAAAACAAATTAATTTTTTTACTTACATGAGAAAAGTATTTTTTTGGTTAATGCTTTTTGTATTTTTTATAGTGATACATATAGTAAAAAGCCGCTTGGTTGTAACCTACGAGACTAAGAGCAAAGATCTATAAAAGTCAATTTTACTTATAAGATATGTTCTATGATAACAATTTATTAAGATACAACAACGAGAAATGCTGTAGGAACCATAATCTTAAGACATTAACCCAGAAATAATTACTACATTGCATTTATGATATGCCATTATGGATCCGTCTTGGCCTTAGTAGGATATTACAACATCTTAACAGTGTAGTAACCTAGTAGAATGGAACAAACAATTTAGATAAATAAAATTTGCATTAATATACTCGTTAAAAAAATCTTATCTAAAAATGCTTGAGAAAATTTAATGTTTCCCTTTAATCAAAGCGAATTGCAATGTACTGCAAACGCACTAGACAAGATTATAGTACTAAAATTGGTATCAAGGATTTGCTATTAATTTTACTTAGCAAATAATAAATTTGTATTGTCGTAATATACTACACACTTAAGACTGATATTACAAGCATTTACTTGCTAATTCAAGTGAGATCCAGAATCAAATAATATGACTAAATTAATCTTTTAACGAGCTGTTAATGATACATTAACGTTACTAACGCTTCATAACTAACCATTATTCTAAATTACTTCGTGACAAGACAATAAATTAACTTGGTTATTTATCACCAACGAAGAATCATATATTGCGTTCTAAGTCAAAATTATAAAGTAAATTAAGTTTCATTACAATTAGGCTGAAAGGTCAGCGCCATCGAATTTTGTGTAATATAAAGTCCGCGTTAACAAAAAATGGGCGTTGTATTTCTATGGCTTAAAGTGCCGAGGAGCAAGCAGTATGACTGCAAACTTGCGAACACCCCAGGATTGGCGTATATATTTTCTCGCGGATCATCTTGATTCAATACTTGCTTGTGGAGAAGATTTGAACTCTTTTTGCTTCTCTAGCAAAAAGGAATCCAAGGGTCCCTACAACAAATCGTGTGTAGTTAGACTTAAACAGTTTGTTTCTAAAATACGTAAGATTGAGTTTCAAATTTTAGGGCACATCAAATTAGCTCAAAGTTATTCTAAAGCTTTATCAAAAAGCAATTTAAAATTAGCTAGGTTTGCTCGCCTTTTCGCAAGTAGCACTAGCGTAGCGATTGTTTCAATCAATGAGATTTACGATTTAGATTACCATGCTTTTCGCGATGGTTCTGATCCCCTAGTTTACTTAAGAACTAGGGGTGTGATCACAAACAGCACAGGATGTTTGAAATTCGCAGCTCAGCTTTCCGTGAGTGATAATTTAATGATCGCTGGACGTTTTGAGCTTGGTGTACTGCTGGATTTGTGTGCTGAATTTCTAGACTTACTAGATGAAACTTTTGACCTTTTCGAGAGTCGCCCGACAGTAAAAACTGAGAAACACGCACTTGTTCTTGCAAGTCAGTCTCAGACTAAGTCGCCTTTTTCTATATCGTCATTGCGTAATCTTTATCTAGGCAACTAAAAACTTTACCATTAATCTTTTGGTAAAAAAGATTTTCTCTCCGTTTATGGCAACCACAAAAAAGAGAGCGATATGCTATTCGATCCACCTCTAATTCGTGGTCGGCTGATTAAACGTTACAAGCGTTTTCTTGCCGATATACTTTTAGATAACGGCAGTTCCGTTGTTGCCTACTGCCCTAATACGGGATCTATGATTGGATTTACAGAGCCAGGTATAAAGGTTTGGTTGTCAGTAGATAATAACAAATCACGTAAGCATCGTTATACATGGGAGCTTGTAGATTATGATTACGCAGAAGGTCCGACGACTGTTGGGATAAATACTATTCATCCAAATAATTTAGTTAAAGAAGCTATTCTGAATGGTAAGATTGAAGCTTTAAAAGGCTACGCTAATTTACATCGCGAGGTGAGATATGGTAACGAAAGAAGTCGTGTTGACATCTTATTAGAAGATGAGGCCAAAGGGTCGTGTTACATCGAGGTAAAGAATGTTCACCTTTCACGAAAGCCTGGACTCGCAGAGTTTCCTGATTGTGTAACCAAACGCGGTACTAAGCATCTTCGTGAATTGATCGCTATGGTTAAAAAAGGACATCGTGCAGTGATTCTTTTTTTAATACAACGCAATGATATAAGTAAGATTTCGTTGTCCTGGGACCTTGATAAAGATTATTGTCGAGAATTTATCAAGGCGCTTGAGAATGGTGTTGAGGCTTTAGCATATAAGTGCTGCGTGCGACCCGAGCAAATAAAAATCTCTAGTAAGGTAGAAATCTCTGACGTTATCAATTATGAGCTTGGAATATACAACAATCATTAGGTAAAATTATTGATAACGGTGTACTGTGGCTGAAAATTTATGCTAAAACTTTTCATCATCAGTTTGAAGCGTAAATCATGGGACCACTCAATGTTTTATATTTTCTTAGGGAATAGCTAGACATTATAATAGTTCTCTTCCAATTGAAGGTCAGCAATTATAATTTTAAACTATTTCGACAAAAGATTTACTGTGCAACAAGCGCCTAGATCATTCTATTACTAATAAGCTACGCTTTAAATCCTGATTTTAATATAAAATGTAATTTTGTATTGATCTACATCTCGTACCGTACATTAAGAATGTAAAACGCAGCAGACTAACATGCAAGGACAAAAAGTTTCATGGTAAACGGACGTTCGCATTTCGATTATCTTGAGACTCGAGATCCTGAG
>JABSQE010000147.1 GCA_013214245.1 Hyphomicrobiaceae bacterium | reverse complement strand
TTTTAGGTGCTACTGTTGTTACAATGGGTTTGATCTCCCTGCCGGCCATGCTAAGAAGCAAGTATTCGCAGAGCTTAGCTACAGGAAGCATCGCGGCGTCAGGAACGCTGGGTCAGATAATTCCGCCATCAATAGTATTGATAATTTTAGCTGACCAGCTGGGGAGTGCTGTCGATCAGGCGAATACCGCACGTCAAGTCCTCTATAAGGAAGCAACGGGTAATATTGTAATGCCATCTTCCTTCAGCGTGGTTTCGACTAGCGCAGGGGAAATGTTTTTAGGGGCACTCATCCCTGGTATTGTCTTGGTAGTACTTTACATTGTTTACATTTTACTTGTTGGCCTGCGTAAGCCCTATATGGCACCGTCGGTTCCCTTTAAAGGTAAAATAGATAAAAATTTTTTTCTTAAGCTCGGCTTGACCCTTTTACCTCCTTTGGCTTTAATTTTTATAGTTCTTGGCTCAATTATTTTAGGTGTGGCAACTGTTAACCAGGCAGGCGCAGTGGGTACAGCTGGCGCTATTATTATGGCTGGTCATAGTTTGCGGAAAGGGTACTCAAATGCGTTTTATCCATCTGTATTGGCTTTAGTGTCGCTTGTTATAATTTTTTATCTAACAGCTAGGTTTGAAATTAATATTAAAAGCATCAAATCATACGGTGATTTATTATTAGTTTTATTAGCTGCTATAGCTGTTGTAGCTTTTCTCACAGGACTTATCTGGAGTGCATGGCGCACTTACGTAATTGATAATATCTTAAGAGAGGTAATGGTTGAGACAGCAAAAACCACCTCTATGGTTTTTATTATCTTACTTGGAGCGGCGATGCTCACAGCTGCTTTCCGTGCTTTTGGTGGTGAAGAATTAGTTCGCAATTTTTTAGTTGGCTTGCCAGGCGGTTTCTGGTCTCAGTTCATAATAGTAATGCTAGTGATTTTCATACTAGGCTTTTTTTTAGATTTTATCGAAATTGCAGTAGTTATTGTCCCTATTGTAGCCCCAATTTTGCTTATGGATCCCGCAGCTAATGTTACAGCTGTATGGCTTGGAGTTATGATTGGTATAAACATACAGACATCATTTTTAACACCACCCTTTGGATTTGCTTTGTTTTATCTTCGCGGTATTGCACCGGCCGTCGTCCGTACTGTTGAGATCTATAAAGGTGTTGTTCCTTTCATCATACTACAACTTTTAGCTCTTGTAACAATCGGTAGCTTTCCTTCTTTGGTAAACTATCTACCTAATCGTAATTTACTTATCTCAGAGACTGCTCCGCCACCACGTAATCCGGCTTTACAATACTGTCTAGAAGAATATAAATTTTCAAAATACGATGTTGATGAGTTAAAGTTGCGTGAAGCTATCGACTCCGTCTTTTTACTGGATATAAGCGCTTTACCAGAACAAATTGGTAGGAGCTTAAAACACGGGTTTAATTCAGCTAAAACTATTTTTGAGAGACTTCAGGCAATCCGTGACATAAAGGCTGTTCTTCGAATTAAGTCATCAGATTACCGACCGTTGCATCAAAAGGTTCGTGCTATTCAAAAACGCATTCGGAAGCTGGAGAAACAAATTAAAAGGCTAAAAGTTGATAAACAAAATGTATTTTACGATGCTCCTTCTTATGAGAGCATTGTTAGGAAAATTTCTAATTTACAGCACAAACGAAACTCTTTGGAATCGCTAATTCCAGAAGAGTGGGCGGACAAAAGTAGAACATTTTTGAATTTGCAGGAGACAGCGTTGCAAGCTCGCCAGAATTATCGGCGCGCAGCTGATACTGCGTATGTCAATGTTGTGCAAACCATAGAATTGCTAAGTGTTACAGAAGTATTTCTATCATTAGGTCACGATATAGAAAAGCTTGGAAAATTGATCGATAGACTGGATACGCAAGCAGCCCTCACTGAAATGAATAAGATCATAGCAGTGATTCGACGCATTGGGGGTGCTAGAGATTTTCGGTCTGCAATTGTAAAGTTAGGTAGAGAATTGCGTAGTAGAACAATTGATAAAGTTAAAGTGCGTACGGCATTCGAAGAAGTTGCTCTCGAACACGAAGCACAGTTGGCATGGCGACTTAAGGTTTCAAAAAAGTTATTACCTGGTCTAATTAAATACAAAGAGTCAATTCGTGGTAGTTTAGGATTGCGTCAGCAACCACACTTACCAAGAGATGCCGCACTGTACATTGCGCTGTGTCGATCTAAGCACCGTGATATTTCACTTTACTTTTGAGTATCTAGTGATTGAGTAATAGAGCTTGACTTTAGCTTCATTTATCTAGATGAGTTCCATGTCAATGATGTTAACGCAGTTAGAATTGAAATTGCGAGTTGCTATCGAAACTGCTTACTAAATTGACAAATGCTGATAGTCTACATAAACATTGCCGGTTATATAACTAGCATCTAATTTTTCTATTAAGAGTATTTAAAGATTGATAAAACATAGTAAATCCACTAATTTAAGTGTAGTGAATTTAAAGTTATTACTTATACAATTCAGAGCAATGTCAAGTTTATTTTTTAATCTTTTAAAAAGTAACCCAATTGAACGTCATTAGCTACTTTAAAGTATATTAGAAGTTTCATTGTCTAAAATTGAAAGAATTGATCTAGCATTGAAGCGGTCACTTGGATCGATCTCAATAACTTTGACTACCGCTTCACGACCTTTACTTACATTACCAGACTTAATATTGCTGAAACCCCAAGCTAGTAATGCTTGGAGATAAAGACCCGGGACGTATTCTTTTAAAGTGAAATCACTATCTGTGGGGAGTACTTTCTGCCAATCTATGCATATGTTCATGCGTCGAGCGGAGTGTTCTATAATAAATTGAGCGTGCTGTAGCGCATCAGAATAACGTTGATTATAGAAGTAAAAACGGTAAGCACCTATATGAGCATCAATATTATGAGGAGCTAATTGAAGTGCATACTGAATAGATTTTTCTGCTGTGTCTGGATCTGATCTTACAGTATGCGCTGTTTTAAGAATTTGCATTACTAGTTTGTTCTCATCGGATATATCATCCGACTCATGTGCTGGCTGCATCATCAAGTTCCTTTTTCGGATAATCTTCAATTAACGGACGTGTATCAGGTACAAATTACGTGATTAATTTACGTAGATATAGTTATTCGTTGATATGAGCTATAACAATTGGTAGCAACCGTGATATTTTACATTAATTTTTTATATGTGAGAAATCTATTAGAACTCAATTATTTTCATTCTGTAAATAATAAGTTTAACAGAAAAAGACATTAAACAAATGAGTTGTTCTTGTTTAAAAGCTTACTTGCAGAAAATTTAGCATGTATATGTAAGACATACTGTACTTTGAATATGCATCAAAAAAGGTTGTGTTTCAAATATTCATCATAATATCCTAACTATACGTTCAAAGTTTTCAATGTGTATTACTCCATATTCCGCCATACTTGGCTAGCGCGATGCATAACCAAGATCAAGTCTCAATGCACACACATTAAATACTACATTTGATTAGCAAAACAATTTAATCAACTGGAAAGTATGGCTGGGCATAAATATTGGATAAAGAAAGTAAGATATTTAGCGACTAAAATCTGTTTGCGTAGCCTGATCAGGCAACTAACGCTCCATGGTCTAAAGCTGGATACGCGAATGAAAGGTAGAAAGATTCGACTGAAAGAATTAAGTTTACTTTCAGCTTATATAATGTTTAATGCTAACGATTTTATAAGCATTAAACAATAATGTCTCGCAGGTGGGTACTTCATCGACAATATACTTTTAATTGCTTATGCGTATGATACGATTGATACTTATCTCCGTTGCCATATTTACACTAGTTTAAAGGCCCTAACCCAAATGAGATGAACGTAATATCAGTTGAGTTTGTCGAAATGATTTGCGCCTAATTTATGTAAATACAATAAGGCTAGAATAAATGAAGTTTCTTGATCAAGCTAAGATTTATATTAAATCTGGCAAAGGCGGTGATGGTTGCCTTTCTTTCCATCGTGAGAAATTTATCGAGTACGGTGGTCCAAACGGTGGTGATGGTGGTAAGGGTGGAGACGTTTGGATTGAATGTGTAAACAATCTTAATACTCTCATTGATTACCGCTACCAGCAGCACTTTAAGGCTGAGAATGGCCGTCCAGGTATGGGAAAAAATCGTAACGGCGCCAATGGAGGTGATTGTATTATTAAGGTGCCGCCGGGTACACAGATCTATGATAAAGAGCAAAAAATTATTATTGCCGATCTTAAACAATGTGGAGAGCGAGTAAGGGCTGCTAAAGGTGGCAACGGTGGCTTTGGTAATGCTCACTTCAAATCAGCGATTAACCAGGCTCCACGCCGAATAAACCCTGGTCTGCCCGGTGAAGAAGTAACGTTATGGCTTCGTTTGAAGTTAATTGCCGATGTTGGCTTAATCGGCTTACCTAATTCTGGCAAGTCAACTTTGTTAGCAGCAGTAACGGCTGCAAAACCAAAAGTTGCCGACTATCCATTCACAACTATACATCCTAATCTAGGTGTAGTGCGTGTTGATGACCATAATTTTTTACTGGCTGATATTCCTGGGCTAATTGAAGGAGCGAATGAGGGTATTGGTCTTGGTACACGATTTTTAGGTCATGTAGAACGCTGTCGAGTGTTATTGCATTTGCTTGACGTTACATCAGCCGATGTTTTAGATGCCTACTATACAATACGCGCTGAGCTAAAAGCTTATGATACAGATCTAGTGAATAAAAAAGAAATTCTGATACTTTCTAAATGCGATACGATACGTGAAGAGGAAAGTGCGGAAAAGGTAGCCAAACTAAAGCGTGAGACTGGTAAAGAAGTGACGCGTATTTCAAGCGTTACATCTTATGGCATTTGTACTTTACTGTACAAGCTTTCTGACGAAATACTACAATCAAAACGAGCAGAATACAACAGCAATGATTCAAAATACTTACGCCAACTTTGGCTGCCCTGAATAATAAAAATATAACATGTAGTAAGAAGAAAGATCACTTAAATTGACTGTTTCAGTAAAAAAAGTATTAAGCTTTTCATAAGTATCAGGACTAAAGTAGCTGCTGTAATTTTAAATATTATTAACTATGATATCAATCAAGTTTAGTGGGCATAAAGTAACAGCACTTTTTTGCGGAGTTGTTTGAACAAACTACACTATTCCTCTATGTTTCATTCTTTAACTTGTAATCGACACAAAATCCTTTCCTAAAGGATCGGCGTCCTAGTGAGCTGATTTTATTTTTAGCTAGTTGATTAATATCATTTCATATAATAATAATATCAAATTTCTTTAATTAGTTTACTAGCAGTCTTGTACATACAGTCTCTATACTTTACAGAAAATAATAATACTCATAAGAAGATGTATAATTGGCTAGTGAGGCGGTATATAGTGATCATAATTTTCTGAATTGATTATAACACGGAATAATTACTTTGGTGATCAAGCGCATATTTACTATATCTACTGTATTAGTCGTATGTGTAGCGATAACGCTTTTTTATGGTTTTTTTGTATCTGACAAATTACTTTTATACATTAGTCAGTGGCAGGACCTAAGACCTGGAGCAATTCATCTCTTACGATTAAAACGTAGAATTTATTGGCTAAATGGTCTGAAATTTCCAAATACGGCCAACTTTGGAGCATCGGATCGACATCTAATTGCTAATGAGTTTACACTTGGTTCACCTGTTTTTATTCGTATTTTTAAGCTTGAGTTCGAGCTTGAGTTCTGGATAAAACGTAATGGTAGATTTCACCTTTTCGCAATCTATCCTATATGTAATTGGTCAGGAAGGCTTGGCCCAAAACTTGTCATTGGTGATCGTCAATCACCAGAAGGTTTTTATACCGTGTCTAGTAAAGCAATGCATGCTACTAGCCGTTGGCATAAGTCTTTCAATCTTGGCTTTCCTAATGCCTATGATCGTATGCATGGCCGGACTGGTGACTACTTAATGGTTCACGGGGGTTGCTCATCTATAGGATGTTATGCTATCACTGACAATTTAATAGATGAAGTTTGGAGGTTTATTGTTGCGGCTCATAAATCAGGGCAAAAACGCTTTCATATTCATATATATCCGTTTCGTATGACGACTAAAAATCTTAATGCGTATACTTCTACAGGTTGGAAAGAATTTTGGGATAATCTTAAAGTAGGATATGATACTTTTGAAAAAACCTGGTTTCCGCCAAAAGTTTTTGTTTGTAATGGCAATTATGCTTTTTTAGCCGTTAATGACGTTAGCTCTGATGGTGCACATAGAATACGTAGTTATTGTCCTCAGTAACAGACGGATTTAAATCGAATGTAAATGACTAATGATATCTGTTAAGTTTCTTTCTTGATCAAGATGCCTTAGGTTTGAGAGTAGATAGTTTTTACATTATGGCATATCTGGCAAAATGTTATTGTAACGAAATTATTACAATCGATTACTAAATAGAGGAATTCAAAGTAGGCATGTAATGCATGTCTATACAACGTTATAACACTACTTTGAAAATATTTATTACAACAATTAAAGAAAGAAATAATTTATCGTTTGAACTAATTAATGTAAATAAGTATTTATTAAGTGAATCCTAAACTAGGAATCACGCATTTAAGATATCCTTTCAATGATGGTCTAGCAGATGATATGGGTGCCTAGAGATAAGGTTTTTATATGCTGTTACGTTTATTCAGTTAGGTGCTTTGGTGTTGACGCAATTGTAACTATACCACCAATAAAAGGCGTGGTACTTACCTTTATATTTTAGGTACGTAATGCTTTTTATTGTCTTAAATGATTTGGTAAGTATAGCCTAGATCTACCAACTGCAGTCTATAACTTTATTGTAGAGACTGTTATTAAAACCTGAAGAACTTTTATATCATAATCTTAGAATATCATTAATTTTGAGCAAAAACATTATTTACATAAGATCTTTAGAGGTTTTTGAGGCGTTTTAAATACCTATGACAGACTTTTCGTATGCTTGATATGATCTAATGAATCTACATCCTGTAGGAAGCTATGAAAGTCAATTTCGTTATCACAAACGGAACGGAGAAACCATGACACAAAAGCTCCTGATTATCGGTGCAAGCCGTGGTATAGGTTTAGAGACTGTAAGAGCAGCGCTAGCGGCAAATTATTCAGTACGAGCTTTTGCTCGCAATATTTCTAAAATTACTTTAGCTCACGAAAATCTGGAAAAAGTTTCAGGTGATGCCTTGAATGCTGATCATATCAAACGTGCACTTGAAGGTATTGATGTTGTGATCCAGACGTTGGGTGTTTCGGTTAATCTTCAGATGGTTACTGGTCCTATTAATCTGTTTTCTAATGCGACTCGTGTGTTAGTTTCAAACATGGAGCGTGCTAAAATGAAACGTTTAATTGCAGTGACAGGATTTGGCTCAGGTCATGATGGACGGCGGCTTATTCCTCCTTTACAACGCATCGGGTTTGAGATTTTTCTTGGGCGAGTCTACAGTGATAAAAACATTCAGGAAAATTTAATAAAGGCAAGCTCCTTAGATTGGACTATTGTTCGACCAGGTATTTTGACATCTGGCAAGACAACAGGCGACTACTACATATTAGTGAAGCCAGAAAATTGGCGTAATGGTCTAATTTCTCGTGCGGATGTGGCAGATTTCATTGTTAAGCAGATAGATAATCCGACGCACATTAAACAGACTCCTGTTCTAGTAGGCAGCTTTAGGTTTCCGCATATTTGAGACTAGAAACAAAACTTAATAGTAATCTTTCTTTTCTCTAAACGGCTTCGTTTAATGTTTATAATAGTTAATTTCTTCCATTCGCAGTTTAGGTGACATGTATAAAACGTCATTACATGTGAACACGTGCCTGCAAGTAATTAACGAGTTGACACTATGCTTATGGAACTGCTGACCTTAGAAGGTTTTAGTGTGCATTTGAGAAAACATTTTAGCGTTTACATTCATCAAGCGGTTTAGCAGCCCACTCTTCGGACTTTATTCCGATACATTCCTCGAGCCTGTTAGCTCCATTGCGTTTAGTGGATTCAGTCAAGTGAGACTTGATATCATTTAACAAGGGTAAACCTTGATAAATAAGCCCAGTGTAAAGTTGTATGAGTGAGGCTCCGGCTTCGATTTTGGCTTGGGCACTTTCTCCTGAAGTAATACCGCCTATACCTATAAGTGGAATAGTTCCGCGAACGGCTTTATAAACGCGTGCTAACAAAACAGTTGAACGTTGAAATAATGGCTGTCCTGATAGCCCCCCACTTTCTTTAACGAAACGTGGTTTGAGATTTGACGGACGTGATAAAGTCGTGTTGGATACTGCTATTGCGTCGATGTTATAAGCGATAATTTGCTCAATTATCATTGGAATATCCTCACAAGCAATATCTGGTGATAGTTTAATAGCTATAGGGATGCGTTTGCCGTATTTGTAAGTGCAACTATTTCTTACATCGTCAATACGCATTAAAAGCTTTTTAAGTTGTTTTGGAGATTGTAGGTCCCTGAGACCCGGAGTGTTGGGAGATGAGACATTAATCATAAAATAATTAGCTAAATTGTAGAACTTCTTAATGCCAATTTCGTAATCATAAGTTTTATCAACGGTGTCTTTATTGGCTCCAATGTTGATGCCAATAATACCCTGATAATCTCGCTGTAAAAGTCGCTCATACGCTACGTCGTGTCCACAATTGTTGAATCCCAGTCGGTTAATGATAGCCTTGTCTTGGTTTAGGCGTATAACTCGCGGTCTATGGTTTCCTAATTGGAGACGCGGTGTTACGGTTCCAACTTCACTGTATCCAAAACCAATGTCTTGTACTGCTTTAAACACACGCGCGTCTTTGTCAAAACCCGCAGCGATACCTATTGGATTTGGGAAATCCAGACCCATAATGTTAATTCTAAGGCACGGATGGTCTGATCTAGAACCACGTTTGTACAAACCTGCTTCAAGTACTCGTAAACTAAGTTCGTGAGCTCGTTCTGCATTTATCATCGAGAGCAAAGACCGAGCTATTTTAAACATAGAATTCAAAATGCTTTTACCTTTCGCAGTAATGATGAGAGTGTGTGATGTTGTTCTTTAAAGTGTAATGTTAGACTGTAACCTACAGTAAGCGGAATGAATTTCTATCGTGTATGTAACAAAAATTTTAAGGTCTCAACCCTGCTGCATTCGTATGTGGTCCTTAAGTAACAGCATTGTTTTAATCTTAGGCGAAGATACGGTTATGATGAAGAAACTACAGATTGTTTTATCAAGAATTAGTATTGAATAGTTATCTATGTAAATACCTGCTTTATTATATTTCCTTAATATACGAAACTCTTTTAAGCATTCCTTTAGCAAAGTTCGTATTTGCGTTATTGGCCACTAATATCTCGCCAGTGAGTAAGGATTTTCAAGAAATTTTGATTCATCACCTGAAATCAGCTAATTTCTCTAAAAATCTCCGTATTCGTAACACTTTTGATGCAAAAAAACGATTGTAAAAGTGCATATCCCTATAAACTATAATTTAACAAGATTTACTTGTTGGGTCTTGGAGACTTGTTCCAAGCTATAAAGCTTGTGTTTCTATATTTTACCTTACCATACAAAAAAGGCTGGAAGTCTAACGTAGTGGTCATTCCACCGGCCGCACGTAAAATAGCATCACCTGCTGCTGTATCCCACTCCATTGTTGGGTTGAGCCGTGGATAGATGTCAGCCTCACCTAAAGCTAAGGCGCAAAACTTTAAAGATGAGCCAAGATGTTTTGTTTGACTTATACCCTGTGAGCGCAACCAAGAGATTGTTGTGGTGTCAAGGTGAGAAGCACTAGTAACAGCACGGCGTGCTCGACCCTGAATATTGGAGGTCGTAATAGACTTTTGAGAGTTTCCGATCATTTCCCATGCTCCAGTTTGCGAATCTCCGTAAAATAGCCTTTTAAACGCTGGCGCAAAAATAATACCTAGGATTGGTATCTGATGTTCGATAAGTGCAATATTTACTGTAAATGCACCCTGACCATTCGGTTTAAGAAATTCTTTAGTTCCATCTAAAGCATCAACTAACCAGAACTGCGCTGCAACTTTTGTCGCATGGCTTACGGGATTTTCTTCAGAGATAATAGCTATATTAGGAGTAAGTTTTTTTAAAACTGGTAAAATACAGTTTTCCGCCACGTGATCCGCCTCGGTAACTGGAGATCTGTTTTTTTTATAATTAACACTGCCACAACCTCTAGGCTGCAAATCCATAATCCGAGCACCTGCGCTACGTACAAGTGCTAGAAGTGGAGCTTTGAGTGCTCTTAATTTCAAGATAATAATCTCCTCGAATGTTGTTACGATAGCGGATGAAATATACATAACGTCATAATAGCAATTCGATAAGCTCAGGTTACCGCACAGAAGTTAAGATTTTGGCTTAAGTAAAACACGTTGAATTGTTGAATAAAAGAATAATACAAAGCTGAAGTCGTAGCAGATAGCTTGTAAATTTTATACTTATTTCTATCTCTAGAATTGTAATATCTTTCTAAGAAGTGATAGCAATTACAATTGCTTTTTTTAAGTGTTCTACTTTAAAAGTTGAAGCATTTTTGCGTTTTATAAGCGGCAAGTGCGCTATTACATATCTCTAGCTTTACTGGCAACATACTTGGGATTAATAACGAACCTTATCAAGCAGCTAAATATGAAAAGCTATCGTAGACAGATTAGTAGGCCTGAAAGAGCATATTATTACTCTTCCTAGTCTAAATCGTTTAGATATCCTATTGCATAGTTGTGGGTTCCAAATAGTATTAATCTCTGGCAATCACAGTTAAGAAGAATTTTTGTTATTAATCGTTGTATGCTTCTTAAAAAGCACCTAACCAGTGATCAATAGATAAAAAGCTCTAGCCTGTCTTAAATTATACAGTTTGAGGTGGATGACTCAAATTTTGGCGCTCCTATTCGCAGGGTTCAGGTTTTTATGAGATTTATATGAAACGTAAGAATTATAGCATGCAAGATTATGATTATCATTGCACCGTTATGAATTACAGCTTTGCTAAGTCTAGGGAGTCGGATATACGCGCAGAGTTATTTTTACGACAGTAGTATAGATAAGATATGGTCGGGAGATGAAACAATGGTTGTGAACCAGGAGCAAGTTCGTCTAGCTTTAAAAAAGGTCTTAGGGCCAGATCTCAAAAGCAATATTATTGATTTAGGGCTCGTCTCTGAAATTATTATAGGTGATGGCGTGGTATATTTTTCTATCACAATTGAACCGGAGCGTGCGACAGAGCTTGAACCATTACGCAAAGCCGCTGAGATAGCTGTTAGTAAGATACATGGTGTTAATAGCGTACAGGTTAGCTTGACATCTGAAAATGAGCCGGGAACATCACGAACAGCCATAAATTTTAACGGAGTAAATAATACGAAACGTTCTACGTTGAATAATGTCAAACCATCAGAAGAAACAAAACATGCTTTGCCAAGCATACAACATATTATTGCAGTTGCAAGTGGTAAAGGAGGTGTTGGCAAATCAACTACAACAGTGAACCTTGCTCTAGGATTACAAGCTCAAGGATTAAGAGTTGGAATATTAGATGCCGATGTCTATGGGCCTTCTCAGCCAAAGCTGTTAGGCACAACAGATCGCCCTAAGTCTGAGCGTTCAGGTAAGTTAAAGCCGGTTGAAGCTTATGGTCTTAAGGCCATGTCTATGGGATTTATAGTGGATGAAGGAACCCCTATGATTTGGCGGGGGCCTATGGTGTCTAGTGCGCTTAACCAAATGCTTCGGGAGGTCGAATGGGGTGTACTTGATGTTTTGATAATTGATATGCCGCCAGGCACCGGAGATGTTCAGCTCAATATAGTGCAGCAAGTTCCGATGTCTGGTGTCATAATAGTATCAACACCGCAGGATCTTGCACTTATCGATGCACGTAAGGGTATTGCTATGTTCCAGAAAGTGTCTGTGCCTCTTCTTGGTATCGTAGAGAATATGAGTTATTTTATTTGTCCAAACTGTGGAGAACACACGTACATTTTTGGTCACGGAGGGGCTGAGGCAGAAGCAAAAAACATTGGTGTACCATTTCTTGGCCATGTACCATTGCATATAGATATACGAACTACATCTGATGACGGCCAACCTATTGTGATGGCCCGGCCTGAGAGCGCACACGCAAAAATTTATTGTGATTTGGCGGCCTCGACTTGGAGTAGAATTCAGGCTGTTGAATGCATGCCTATCAAGCCAAAACTGACACTAGATAGTGATCACACAATACTGCATGTTACATTCGCCGATGGTGAACAAGATGAACTGACGGCCGAAATGCTGCGCGTTATGAGCCCATCGGCTGAGGTTCAAGGACACAGACCTAGTCAGAAGGTTCTTGTAAGCGGCAAACAAAACGTCAAAATTAGTGATCTTCGCCCGATTGGCGGTTATGCCGTTCGTATAGTTTTTGATGATGGTCATGATACTGGCCTTTTTACTTGGATTTATCTTCGAGAACTCAGCCGGGAGAAAAATCAGCGATGGGCATGCTATCTAGCAGAGTTGAGCGACAAGGGTCTCAGTCGAGATATAGACCTTTCTACGTAACTTATTAGCATTGGGCTAGCGTGTAGGTTCAGGGTATC
>JABSQE010000146.1 GCA_013214245.1 Hyphomicrobiaceae bacterium | reverse complement strand
CATCGGATGCGAAGCTTGTTCACGTGTCTGTCCTAAGAGCTGCATGCTTCACGAGCCGTCTGCTATAGCTGCTTGAAGCTTGCCTTCTGTGGTTTGATTTAATCAAGTACTTGCTGGAATAACATTGCATTGTAGTTTAAATGTTGTTCCGGCCCTACAGTTGATTAAGTGCTTAGGGCCTTCAATTATCGATGGTAGCGAAAGGATCTGAATCATGCCGGCAATGGAGTGTCGTTCAAACTTGCATGAAGTTGCAGCCGGGTACCGCTGTCGTGGAACTGACAAATACGTTCGGCGTTATATCCGAGTAGTGTTAGCGTGCGTCGGAAATCCGACAATTGAAAATTGACGATTTATAAAGTTGCTTGAAAACAAAAACTTAGACTAACGTCGCATTATGGCACAAGCATTGCTTTGTCAAGGCAAACAAACAGTTCACTTGCAACTTTTGAGACAAGTATTTTTTTGCTGTGTCACTCATGGAGGCGTTCAATATGCTGGAACTGACAGATAATGCACAAAAAGCTATTTTGAAATTTGCTGCAACCTCTGATAAACCAATAGGGGGGTTAAGAATCGCTGTTGTCGATGGCGGATGTTCAGGACTGCAATATTCCATGTCACTTGAGGAAAAACCCCAGGACGGAGACAGTGTTGTCGAGTGCGGAGAGACAAGTGTTTATATTGATCCGTCAAGTGCAACTGTCTTAAAGGGCGTTACGGTTGATTTTGTTGACAGCTTACAAGGATCTGGTTTTACATTTTCTAACCCCAATGCTTCGCGCAAGTGCGCATGCGGCAAATCATTCGAGGCTTGTAAATGATCCTAAGGCTTAAAAAAAAGTTTTAGTTATTTGAAATGTCATCTGGTGGCTGTAGGCTGGCAGTGATCTTGCCGGCCATATGGTTCAGATTAGCAGACTGTGTGAGAAATTTACTATGTGGGACTATTCTGAAACTGTTAAGGAGCACTTTTACAATCCGCGTAATGTCGGAGCTGTCGAAGACGCTAACGCTATTGGCGACGTTGGCTCCCTTAGTTGCGGTGATGCGCTTCGGCTGACATTGAAAGTCAACCCCGAGACCGAAGTGATTGAAGAGGCAGGTTTTCAGACTTTCGGTTGCGGATCAGCGATTGCCTCTTCGTCCGCGCTCACAGAAATGATTAAAGGTAAAAAGTTGGATGAGGCACTTGAAGTTTCCAACCAGGATATCGCGGATTATCTTGAGGGTTTGCCGCCGGAAAAAATGCATTGCTCGGTGATGGGGCGAGAAGCATTGCAGGCAGCTGTCGCAAACTATCGTGGGGAGGTGTGGAAAGATGATCACGAAGAAGGCGCTTTGATTTGTAAATGTTTCGCAATTGAAGAGCCACTAATCGTTGATACAATAAAGGCTAATAAACTTTCAAGCGTTCAGGACGTTGCTAACTACACTAAAGCAGGAGCCGGGTGTTCAGCGTGCCACGAAAAAATTGAAGAAATTCTGGATCGTGAGCTAAAAGCGCGTGGGGAAATATTTGTGCCTAATGCTGTTCGTCCAGATCTTGCTAAAGAACCTCGAACTGTAGATGCTTCAATAACTTCAGAAATGCTAGCTGCTTCAAAAAAAGCAACAAAGCCAAAATTTACCCTTGTTCAGCGTATACAAAAGATTGAAAAAGCTATCGCAGAAGTGCGTCCAACACTGCAGGCAGATCGAGGTGATGTGAAACTGATTGACGTGCAAGACAAGACCGTATTTGTCAGTCTTACAGGAGCTTGTGTAGGCTGTCAGATGGCGGGGTTAACATTAAATGGGTTGCAACAAAAGATAATGGAAGAGCTGGGTGAGTTCGTACAGGTCGTGCCATTAAGCAAGCGTCAGCTTGAGGAAGCAGGACTATGACCGTCTCAGGAATTTATTTTGATAATAATGCGACAACTAAGGTGGCTCCCGAGGTTCTCGAGAGCATGTTGCCATTTTTCACAGAACAGTTTGGAAATCCATCTTCTATTCATCAGTTTGGGAATCAAGTTGGGCGTAAAATTAACAGCGCTAGGTGTCAAGTTCAGAATTTGATCGGTGCAGAGTTTGACAGTGAAGTTATCTTCACATCATGCGGCACGGAGTCAAACGCTACAGCAATTTTATCTTCAGTAAAAGCACAACCACAACGCAAGACAATTATAACAACAGCTGTTGAACATCCTGCGATTCTTGCTGTATGTGATCAACTAGATAAGGAAGGCTATACGGTTATTCGGCTAGATGTTGACGAGAAAGGTCGACTTGATCTCGATACATACAAGCGTCAGCTCAACGATGATGTTGCTCTTGTCACAATCATGTGGGCCAACAACGAGACAGGTACAATTTTTCCTGTTGTGGAAATGGCTGAGTTAGCATCGAAGGCCGGTGTTATGTTTCACACAGATGCCGTTCAGGCAGTAGGAAAGGTTCCTGTTGATCTCAGGACGACTAAAATTGATATGCTGTCCTTGTCAGGGCATAAGTTGCATGCTCCGAAAGGGATAGGAGCACTTTACTTAAGGCGTGGCACACGTTTTCGCCCAATGATGCGAGGAGGTCATCAGGAAAGAGGGCGTCGTGCAGGAACTGAAAATACAGCTTCTATAGTAGGGCTAGGTGTTGCAGCTGAGCTTGCTCAAAAGCGTATTGTGGCTGAGAACACTACAGTTAGGGGGCTTCGTGACCGGCTCGAGAATGGAATTTTGTCAGCTAACTCTCATTGTTATGTCACAGGTGATCTGAGCAATCGACTACCTAATACTTGTAACGTTGCTTTCGAATATATCGAAGGTGAAGCTATATTGATGATGCTAAACAAAAAAGGGATTGCAGCTTCGAGTGGGTCGGCCTGCACATCAGGCTCGCTCGAACCTTCACATGTAATGCGCGCCATGGGTATTCCATTCACCGCAGCTCACGGTTCCATAAGATTTTCATTATCATATTATAATACGCAAGATGAAATTGATAGGGTTGTTTCGGCTGTTCCTGAAGTCATAAGTCGCCTTCGACAGCTTTCGCCTTATTGGTCAAAGGAAGGGCCCCTTAAGGAAAATGCTCAAGCTTTTTCGCCGACCTACGCGTGATAAATGCGGCCGGGAAGGGCATGGCAAATTAAGAGTTGCACTATTCCGGCCGGCTAGGACAAATTATCTTTTGTTATTAATATGGCGATGCAGTCGGATGAATTAATCAGCGTACGTAAATTAAGAAATTGTTTATCTTAATAATATTTACGCATGAAAACCGCTTGTACTTTAGTTGCGGTGATTAGGCCCGTGTTTCGTTTAACAGTCTGCTAGCATTAAGCTGGTTACATTACAGTATTGGAACCGCCTATTTCTGTAGCCATATTTTCTGGAGCATGTTAGTTATAATGACACCGGCCCACCAAGTATTTATCAATGATACAACACTCCGTGATGGCGAACAGTCAGCGGGAGTGGCCTTTTCAAAACTTGAAAAAATTGACATCGCTCAGCGGCTGGATGCTATTGGGGTCCCGGAATTAGAAGTTGGTATCCCTGCCATGGGCAAAGAGGAGCGCGAAACTATTTCCGAACTTGCTTCACTTGGGCTTAATGCTGACCTAATGGTATGGTGTCGAATGAGGAAGGATGATTTACAAGCAGCTTGCGGTCTTGGCATTGATTTGATTGATTTGTCAATTCCAGTTTCAGACCAGCAAATCTACAAAAAACTTAATCGTGATCGAAATTGGGTATTAAGAGAGATTTCGGTTATGGTACCGATGGCTCTAGATCTAGGTTTCCGTGTAAGCATCGGTGGTGAAGACGCGTCGCGAGCCGATGTTGACTTTCTCAAAACTATTTTGGAAATAGCTGAGATGGCAGGGGCAGAGCGTTTTCGTTTTGCTGACACCGTCGGAATTATGGATCCCTTCACAGTTTATGATCGCATTAAGGATTTACGGTCTGTAAGTGGCGTAGCCATTGAGATACATGCTCATGACGACATAGGATTGGCAACGGCAAATTCTCTAGCGGCCGTTAGAGGTGGAGCTAATTATGTCAATACAACTGTATTTGGACTAGGAGAGCGTGCTGGAAATGCTCCTCTTGAAGAAATTACTATTGGCTTATCTAAATTTTTTGGTATCAATGCTGGAATTGATCTTCAAAATTATAATGCGCTCGCTAAACTTGTCGAGGAGGCTTCAGGGTGCCGAGTTTCGCCTTTAAAAAGCCTTGTAGGTGAACGAGTTTTCTCACATGAGTCAGGAATTCACGTTGATGGGCTAATTAAAGATCCATGTAATTATCAGGCTGTTGATCCCGCAGAGCTTGGTCGTCGCCATGATTTTGTTCTTGGTAAGCATTCTGGTACTAAAGGGCTGATACATGCTTATGCTCAGTTAGGAATAGTTTTGGAACGAGATGCTGCACAGAGGATTTTACCTGAAGTACGCCGTTTTGCCGAGAAGCTGAAACGTTCTCCGACCGCCGATGAGTTGGTATGTTTTCATCAAACACAACATTGCTTGGGAGCATAGAATGTCGTTGTGGAATATGATGAGAGGCGATGTCATCTGCGTTTTTCAAAACTACCTGGCAACGCGTTCGGTGTTTGAAATTCTTGCTATTTATCTACGAGTGACTGCCATTGATACATATATCATATCACGCTTTTTGTTGCGATACGGTTGGCGTTATGCACAACGAGTACAGTCTTTTCTCTTCTGTCAGTATTGTGCCAGAAGCATTTCGGGCTGTGTTGTCTTGGATAATGGTAATTTGTAGCTTGACCTCCGCGATGCTAATTTTTTATCGCCAATCAATTTCAGATCTTTTCGCAGAAGTATTGGATATATTTTGGGTTTACATTAAAAAAATTTAGCAACAAGAAATTATCCGAGCATTCTATAAAGGGTGATCAAGCACTACAGGGCTAACAATTTAATGATGAAAAGGTGCAAAAACGGGATCAGATTAATCCCTTTAATAAGCTTTACCTATAATCAAATATAGCGTTGTACTATAAAAGGAGCACATAAATACATGAGAAATTTTGAATTTGAGCGTGAGCTTAAGGAATTGTCTAGCGCAGAAGATTTTCTTGACTACTTTGAGATTGACTATGACCCAAGAGTTGTCCACGTCAATCGCTTACACATCCTTCAGCGCTTTCACGATTATCTAGAAAAAGATTTAGAAGCACCAAAGAATGTGGCTGATTGTGAAGCCTATTATAAAAGTTTTCTATTCCAAGCTTATAATGATTTTGTGCACTCTGACGCACGCACGGAAAAAGTTTTCAAAGTTCTCCAACCGCATACTAGTTTTGTACCGTTGGAGTTGGTGCGCAAGTAGAGCGTAAATAAATGAAAACATTTGAATAAATTAATCACTGGAGTGTGAACTATGCGGCCGAAATATGGGTATGGAGATGAAGTTCGCGTTATCAGGAATATTCGAGATGATGGGACATTTCCAGGCAGTACAGTCGGTGCGCTTTTGATTCGACGAGGCAGCGTTGGTTTTGTTCGCGATATCGGAACATTTTTACAGGACCAAATCATTTACACGGTGCACTTCATTGATGCCGATAAAGTAGTTGGATGCAGAGAGCCTGAAGTACAACCAGTTTCAGTTCCTTGGGTGCCTAATCAATTTGAATTCCGCGAAAAGGTAACACCTAAGGCTCAGTTGGCGGTGTCAGGTGAGGTTATCGCGAGACCAGGCGATGAAGGCCAGATACTTAGAGTTCTACGTAACGAACCGGGCGGTGTCTTTTATCACGTACGCTTTCCAGGTCGCACGCTGCAGGTGCCAGAAATATCACTCGAATTTGT
>JABSQE010000145.1 GCA_013214245.1 Hyphomicrobiaceae bacterium | reverse complement strand
GCTGCAGGGAAGTGCCAGTTCATCTGGCGTAAGAATGTGTTCTGATATCATTTCATTACTGTAATACTTGGTCGGTGTGGACGCTGGTACAATTGGTATAAATGCATCCGTAGCACACCCTGCTAAGCAGACTATTATGATTACAGCTAGGAATGTGGACACAATAAATTTCACTTATCATTCCAATACAAACTGAATTTAAATATAAATTTCAAAGCTTTTACAATAAACAATTATCTATCATTGATCTCCTCTCATGTTGAGAAGTTGGATGCTGAAGATTTGAAAAAATTATTTTATGATTATCATCCAGCAATCTTTCACATAAATAGCATTTTGATCCCACATGGAATTAAATCGATCGTGAACTTTTAGTACGTACCTTGAGCTTTCAATATTAGATTCGGTATTTGTAGCCAACTATGCTTTCACTTTACAATGTATTAATTGAGCACTGATTACTTATCGAGGGGAAATCGAAGATTACTTCTTCATTAGAATTTATAAAAAAATTGTATTAACTATAAGCCTTTTATGTTTTACGATATCAATGTATGCACCTAAATAGAGGATAAAACTTATCATACTAATCCAGATAGTAAAATTAATAGATAATGTTCCTTTTAATCTTCACTAGTAAATATTAAGCCATGCTGACAGATATAAAATTTAATCGCCTCGTCAATAGTTATTATTCTGAATTTTTATCGGTTCATTTACGATAAAAATTTTCTGCTAGAGCTTCAGATCAAAAAATTAGTAGATACTCAATCTAAATTCTTCGGTGTGATGGTCCACATTTTCTCAGATCCTAACACGCAGAATGATTTGATATGGG
This sequence comes from Hyphomicrobiaceae bacterium, assembly GCA_013214245.1. Classification (GTDB taxonomy): domain Bacteria; phylum Pseudomonadota; class Alphaproteobacteria; order Rhizobiales; family Hyphomicrobiaceae; genus Tectiglobus; species Tectiglobus profundi. The sequence continues at coordinate 7,209 of JABSQE010000145.1, read as the reverse complement.
TGGAATTAGTGTTGTTAGTTGATATATAAGAATGACTGCATAAGATGAATTCTTACTATAACTTATAATTTTTTTCTGCATAATGCCTAGCTCATTTTAAATAAAAACTCAAATACCAGACAGTATATACGGCAAATTCTCTAAGCCTTAGCGTTTATCTCAACATTCTAGATTTTTTTCACGTACTTGGTGAAATGATTTAATCCTTAAACAGAGTTGTATATATTAATAAGTAATTAATTATAAACAAAAAGTTATTAAAGAAGGTTTAAAAATATTAAGAGCAATTTGTCCGAGCGCGGTACTGTCCGAACAAGCAGGCTAACCCTAAAATAAAACCAGAAATTGTAGCAATCATTCCAGCAGCACTAACTGAATTTTCCACACCAAGCCACAGAGGGCCATAGCCTGCTAGGATATAACCTAATACTGCGGATAGAGAGGCAAAACCAACACTCCACCACACTTGAAAATAGAGGCGATTAGTGATTAAGCGGGCAGTGGCTGGGGGGCAGATAAACATTGCAATCACAATGATACAACCCACAGCATCAAAAGCAGTCACAGCAGAAATAGTCGATATCATAGTGAGACAAAGACTAATTGTTATTGTTGGTAATCCTGTAGTGCGAGCAAAATATTCGTCAAATGTTGAAATTTTGAGGGGGCGCCAAAATATAAATAATAACACTAAAATTATAATACAAACAAGTGCTAGACGATTTAGTTCATGGGGAAGTTGCGCCAGGGATGCAGGTTCAATAAGTGAATGCCAGCCGTTTGCTTCATACCAGATGAGGCTTTCAAGATTTCCCATTAACGCATGCTCAACGTCAAGATGAACTGTAGTAGTGTCAGATTGTTCTAACGCTATAACTCCGCTAGCAAAAAGCGAGCTGAAGGTTATGCCCATGGCAGCACCAGGGTCAATTCGTCCAAACCGTTTTATTATCTCGATACAAACAACTGCTATAATTGCAGCACTAATAGCACCCATCACCATTGGGGTGGCACTAACTGTTCCTGAGACCAAGAAGCCCATAACAATTCCCGGAAACACAACATGACTTACAGCATCGCCAAGCAAGGCCTGCTGGCGCAAAATCAAAAAATTACCTGGTAGGGCACAAGCAACGGAGGCAAGCACACCAATTAAAATGGGCGTTAGGCTAAATTGTATGAAATCTACTCCCATTATGGAGCATCTCCCGTCAGGTTGCGAGAAACTAGTTGTTAGGTTAAAGGTTGTTTTAGGTAATACTATTGTCAATCGATGTAGTAGGAAGTTCAGTTAATATACTGTCTATTTTAGCAATTTCTTCGCTTGTAAATACTACATCTATTGGTGTAAGTCTATAATAATGACTTTTTAAGTTGTATTTCTCGAATATGCGAAGTGCAATCTTCCATCTACGCTCATCTAAAACAGCTTGTTGGGCTTTTATTATTCCTGTCGAAGTTGCAACGCCATCTTTCCGAAGACATTTAGCTCTACGTAGTAACTTTAATGTTAAAGCATCACGGATCACTTCAGAACTAGCTAAGGCTAGTAATCCTTGGCGTAAATGTACTCGCTTTTGAAACTGCCAGTTATTATACATTACTACGATAATACCACGTGCCGGTGCCAAAAAAAGTGAAAAAATAAACATTGAAGTGCATACAATAACAATTACTGGACCAGTTGGTAGCGCTGAAACGGAAGCTGATAAAGCCGTGCCTATATAACTTGAAACCGCACCAATCCCGCTTGCGATCCACAGGATATGATCTGAACGTTCGGTCCAAAAACGTGCCGTTACTGCAGGAATGATTAACATTGCCACGATTAGTATAAGGCCAACAATCTTTAAGCTGATTGCAGTTACAGCTAAAACTAAGGCCATAATCGTAAAATCTACTAATTGAACATTATAACCACGCGTATAAGCATAGTTTATGTCAAATGCGACTAACATCATGGGACGTCGTAATAAAAGAATTGTGGCAACTGTTAATACTCCACCCAGAGAAATTATGATTGCATCTTGAAACAACATACCTGCTGTCGCACCTAAAAAAAAGTGTTCCAGCCCAGCCTGATAACCTATAGCCATCGATTGAATGATCGTTAGTAAAACAATGCCAAAGCCAAAAAATACGGATAACACGGCTCCAATAGCAGCGTCTTCAGTAAGGCGCGTGTTATGCACTATCCATGAAATTGTAGCTGTTCCTAAGCTGGCCGTTACAATGGAACCAGTCAAAAGGCCAGCTAAGTTGCGTCCATCGCCGCCAAGCAAAACCATGGTAATAAACGCAAGGCCAATACCTGGTAAGGTTGCGTGCGCAATTGCATCACAAACGAGTGCACGCTTACGTAAAAATAAAAATGTTCCGCTGATCCCTGCAGAGAAACCTAAAAGGGTAGCGCCGAAGGTCACTAAATTAGTGTTGTAGCCAGCATTAAAGATAAGTGCATTTAAAAAATTGTTCATGCTGTAATAACACTTGCATCAGGATGGAGCTGTTCGATGTGAGTGGCTGCTAGTCGTTCGCCATAAGTTGTTCTAAGATTTTCCGGGGTAAATGTGCTAGCGGTTGGGCCTTCGGCTACTTTTTCTATGTTTATAAAAAAAACATGGTCAAAATACGATCTAACTGTTGCGAGATCGTGATGTACACAGATGATTGATTTACAATTGGTTTTAAGCTCTTTTAGCACATCAATCATTATGCGTTCGGTCGCTGCATCAACACCGGCAAATGGCTCATCTAGCAAATACAGCTTTGCATTCTGAATGAGTGCACGAGCTAAAAAAACGCGTTGTTGTTGTCCACCTGATAGTTGGCCGATCTGTCGATTTGCAAGGTTTGCCATACCTACGCGATCAAGTGCTTCGTAGGCTGCTTTAAGGTGTGCAGTGGTTAGCCAGCCAAAAAGTCCTAATTCTCGATACAAACCCATTTTAACGACGTCAAGTACGCTGGCAGGAAAATCCCAATCGATGCTGGTACGCTGTGGAACATAGGCAATGTGTTCTCTAGCTTGTTTAAGTGACATATCGAAGATCTTTACTTTCCCTGAAAGACTGGGTGTAATGTTCAAAACTGCTTTAAGAAAAGAAGATTTCCCTGCACCGTTGGGTCCTATTATGGCAGACATTGATTCTATAGGAAAATTTGCGTCTACAGAAAATAAAGCAGTCTTGCCACTGTAAGAGACGGTAAGATCTAAAACGGTGAGTGCGGATTTGCTCCTGTTATAATTATTCATCGCTCTCTCGTCGCGCGCTGTCAAATTTAAAGCTACATTAATCAACATACTTCCCTTTATAATTCGTAGATTATTAAGAGAGCTTGTTGGACATACCTTTAATCGGGGCTTGTCCCCCAAGCGCGCGTGTAATTTTTGTTACATTATGGTCAATCATACCTATGTAAGAGCCTTCATATGATCCATTCTCTCCCATTGCATCAGAGAATAGCTTTCCCCCAATTATTACATTATGCCCTTGTGCTGCTGCTCCTTCTATTAAGGCACGAATATTACGGTCAGACATTGAACTCTCAACAAATACGGCAGATATTTTACGTTTAGCTATAAAATTTGCAAGATCTGAAATTCGCTTTAAGCCAGCTTCGCTCTCTGTAGAAACACCCTGTATTCCGATAACTTGAAAATTGTAAGCTTTACCAAAATAATTAAAAGCATCATGAGCGCTTAATAAAATTCGTTTCTCAGGTGCTATAGAAGACAACACACGACGGCTATAAATTGAAAGTTGATCAAGTTTAGTTAAGTATTTATCTGTTTTATCTCTAAAAAAAATTTCTTCTTGAGGTAGTACTTTTATGAGCGTATCTCGAATAATGATCACAATTCTAGACCATAGACTCGGATGCATCCAAACGTGTGGATCAAATTTTTCGTTGTAATCATCGTGGCTTAGAAGCAACTCTTTTGGCAGGTGTTCGGCAACGGCTACGACCGTTTTTTTTCTTGTCAATCGTTTTAAGAATTCCTCCAATTGAGCTTCAAGATGAAGGCCATGCCATAATATAAGGTCCGCACGGGATAATGAAATGATATCGCTTCTGGTTTGGCGATAAGAGTGAGGGTCTAAGCCAGGTCCTATTAAAGCTTTAACTTTAACTAGTGATCCACCGATCTGACTGACTGTATCTGCAATCATACTTGTGGTTGCGACTACATCAAGGGGCTCCGTCGAGTTCCCAGGTGTACTGGTTTCGATTGTAACTAGCGCCGCTATAATGAGTGCCAAAACTAAAACAAGATTGCGGTGGGCAAATCTCTTCCACATTTCATTGTCTCCAAGATTAGTCATTCACTACAAATCAAATACAATAAGCATGATATGCAGGTCCACTTTAATATAGCTGTTGGAAGTAATATAGATTTTCTATAACAGTATGTGATCTAGAAGACTGATGCAATAGTCTCCTACTTAATATCTTGCTGTCCGTGTCTTAAATTTTGATTTCCTTAATTAGTTATCTCTTTTAACGTGACAATTGATGAATTTCAGCTGATACGAAATTTTTATATATTTGTGGGTTTCAAATACAACTCAAACTTGGTCTTTTTGTAATCTACAAAATGTGTTTTATAAAACATAAAAATAAATCGGACTAACGCTTCTAAAGCATAAAGGGTTATTTGATTTAGTAGAGCATATATACAACAAAGTGATGATGAGCTACATTTGGGTACGGTTGAGGGTCATGCCTATTGCTTTCGAAAAGTACGCAAGGCGCGCTTAATGAAGATTATGTCGAATTGATTGCTGATCTAATTGATGATAAACGCGAAATCAAAGCAGTAGATACTACCATTCGTCTTGGAGTGACTAGGCCGACGGTCGACAAAAGGCTTAACAGATTGCAATCAGAAAGACTTATTATAAAACTTCTATATAAGGCTATTTTTTTTAATGAGACTGTGCGAGCTTTGTCAGAGGATAGCCGCAAGCGCCATAACATCGTTGTATCTTTGTCTTCTGTCCATTGGTGTTAGTCAGGATACGGCACACGCTGACGTAGGAGGTATAGAACTTTACGTAAGCAATGAAACCTAAAGAGTATTTGAAAAGTTTGTGAAGAATTGGAGTAAATTTCATGTTAACCAAAAGATAAAGTATTGATATTGCAAGATTGATAAATGCTTAACTTTCTTCGTAACATTCAAATAATTTGAGTTGTTTATATACTTTGTAGCGTAACGCTAACGCATTTAAAGGTGCTCTAAACACCGCCACACCATGTAACTGTTTGACGGCGACATACGGTTTCTTGAAGACACCTAGTTTATTTAAACCGTGGGTTTTGAAATTATTAGTAATTGAACCAACTCTGATGTCGAGTTTAGTTATACTGTCGATCGTTCCGGGAACTAGTAAAAAATTATCTCCGTTGGGCGAATGTAGAGACAAACTCCATCCAGGCGCAGGTATTTCTGCACGTATACGAACTGAGATGTCACTGGCATCAAAGTGGCATACAGCGTATAATATATCCGGCATCATGAATGGCATTATTTGGTTTTTTGGGGTTAATTCGGGTAAGTAGCTAACTTTGTTAATAGGTAGCTTGGCTATGAACTTTTTGTAGCCTACAACCTCGTTATGATTAACGCTTGCAAGCGTTATGCAAATGTGTAGTGTGCACCCCGCTACTAAGGCAGCAGATACTAGACGCGCATTTTTACGAAGTGAATTCAATAATTTTAACGGCACGAAATTCTCGTTATTGAAGGTAATATTAGCTTTTTGTATTGTTGTGTATTCAGCGGACGGGTTTCTCTGTGAGCTTCAAATATAATTTTGATATATCCAGCTCGCATAGTAGGTAGCCAATTGTAAGGCCTTGCTTCTCTTGCTAGCCGTATCGCGAACGAGCCATTCGGATTATATGCAACGTTCTCGCTATTGAAACTATAACGCTGAGCTATGTTTGGGATGAGCTTACCTTTAGCATCAAAGACTGCAATCATCCACCAAGGCGCATTTATGTTGCGTCCTTCTAAGAGATAATCACAAGACGAATGGAGTAGTTTGCCATGATCATCATGTGCGGCTTCGAAAGATAAAATTATATTGGCATCTAGAGGTAATAATTCTCTGTTTGAAAAGTGTGCTCTGCTGTAAGGGTCAGAATCTACTAACCCTGCACTAGTCCATCTAATCCAAGGCCCTTGGCGAGCAACATTAAATGGTGTTCCTAACTCAATTGCATACCAGCTGGACAATGTACCAATTGCTATCGTAATCAAGAGGAAAAGCCCTATTTCTGGAATTATGCTAATTGCTCTTATTAAGTACTTGTGCATGATTTGTAGAAGGCCTAAGCTATTTATTGATATCAAGGCTCTGCGAGTTTAGCGTTGCCTACAAATCTGCTGCTCAGGAGGAAGTTTTAGTGTATTTGTTTAAATCGTAGTTTGCTCGAAAATTAGAGGAGGTTAGTGGTGCGACCTCCATCGATGTCCCATCAGCGCTTTTAAGGTCGCGGTTTAAGCGTTTTAGAATATTTAGTGTGCGTTTGCTCAAACTATAGTTTTTGTCTACAGAATTCTCATGTGAAACTATTACATCTGACTCTTGCCTTTTGAGCATAGCCAGACGCTTACGTTCCGTGAGCTGTATAGGGTGTATAGGGAGGCCCGGAATCATAGGAATGTCTTTTTTTAAGTGAGCAACAGACATAAATTCCTGCCAAATTCTTGCTGGCAAGCTACCTCCTGTCATTCCTCTACTATTTGCTGCGTAAACTGGTCTGTAATTATCTTTGCCGATCCAAATACCAGTTACATAGCGGCCGGAAAATCCCATAAACCATGCGTCTCTATATTTAGAGCTAGTGCCAGTCTTGCCAACAGCATGGGTAAAATCAAGTCTGGCAGAACGTCCTGTGCCTGATGAAACAACTGCGGCCATCATTCTGTTTATTTGTTCAGAAGTTGATTTTGAAAATACGCGTTGTGGTTTAATTTTGTTTTTATCGTGAGAATAAACTAAGTCTCCTTTAGAATTGCGTGCCTCAATAATGCTGTATGGCTTGACCTTGAGTCCACCACTTGCAAAAGCTGCATAACCTCCTACGTGGTCGATTAATGTTATCCCGCGGTCTCCTAACGCCATCGAACAAGATGGCCGTATACCATCAATTCCCAAACGTCTTGTATATTCAATAATATTACCTCGTCCGATT
>JABSQE010000144.1 GCA_013214245.1 Hyphomicrobiaceae bacterium | reverse complement strand
TCCTCATAAGCTGATAACCTAAAGAAATAAGTATCCTCTTCCTGCCATTCAACCACAGTATTTCCTGGTCCATATCGGACTCCGCTATCATCAACGATTGTCTCTTTTTCGCTAAAAAATGCTTCATCGCGAATAGAATACCAACCGGCATATTTAGCCGTGTAGATGTCACCATTATCAGTCATACGCTGCCACATCTCTTGTGCAGAACGATAATGTCGTGGCTCTGATGTACGGATGAAATCATCATGTGATAAATTTAATGCAACTGCCATTTCTTTAAAACGAGCTGTGTTTTTTTCAGCAAGCGCACGAGGAGAGATGCCGTTTTTGGCCGCTGTTTGCTTCATTTTTAAGCCATGTTCGTCTGTTCCAGTAAGAAAATAGACATTTTTACCTTTGCAACGTTCAAATCTAGCAATAGTATCAGCTGCGATTGCCTCGTAAGCATGCCCTATATGCGGTTCGGCATTTGGATACGAAATTGCTGTTGTTATGTAGAAGTTTCGACCATCGGTCATTTTAGGCTCGTTTCTATTGCATTAATTATGTTGCCATCGGTGTAACAAAACGTGGGTAAAGCAGGTACGTGCGAACTTATCAAGTCACAGCAGCACGTTCGAAACGCGCAAGTAAGTTCAATAAAAAAACGCTTCGATCTAAATTAAGTGTCTTTACCTCATGTGACTCGCGATGAAATGTCTCCCAAAGCTCAACCCAGCTCCCTAGCTTTTCTGTTTTGATAGGATTTCTTTTTTTGTCAGTATTAGTATCGTTTCTTTGTATCAAAGCTGACGATTTAATTAAACTCGCGAGTTTATCTAAAAACAAAGTCAGGAAAAGTTCGTATTCCTGTTGTGCCTGACTGTTAGCGAGTCGATCTACAAGTGCGTGTTTAAATTCAGCACTTAAATTTCCCATAAATCTATAAATCTGTTCTACAGAATCTACTATGTCATTTCCTCTGTCGGAAGCTAGAGCTAGTATGCGCCTTGGACTACCGTTAGCCGATGCTATTAAATTTTTCCAAGGGGGTATCTCGTTTCTTGTATCGTTATAATAACTTGCATAAGCGGCTTGTGCTGCAGCAAGAAGCTGATCATTATTAAGGGGTGTCAGGGGTAATAGTCTGCATCTTGATCGAATAGTTGGAAGTAGTTTTGAAGCATTAGTGGCAATCAAAAAGAACAAAGTACGATGCGGGGGTTCTTCTAATGATTTTAAGAGAGCATTTGCAGCATTTACACTTAATTCGTCGCTACTGTCAATTATGACTACACGCAAATGTTTTGATATATGGCTGTGGCTTAGAAAACCACGCAACTTACGCACTTCATCAACATTAATGGTTGTAGGAAAGCGCTTTTTTATTGGATCATAATTACGACGGATTACCAGGAGGTCGGGATGGGATAACTGCTGGACCTGCCGTTGTGTCATTGTATCCTGGGACACAATAAGGCCTGGTAAACGTTCAATCGAATTAGTAAGTGCATAAATCGCTGCTTTGTAAGCAAGTGTTGCCTTGCCTATTCCTTCTTTGCCAGTAAAAAGCCAGGCGTGGTGCATGTTACTACTTTCAATTGCGGAAACCAGCTGTTTACGAGCAGCTACATGGCCAAACAGAGTTAGTGTTTGCCTAGGATGTGGATAGCCTGCAAGACAATCAATTTCAGGAACAATGTTTGTCTTAGATTCAATAGTACGCTTTGCCATCAGTCTTTTATATCACTTTATACCGAGAAAAGTTTTGTTTTAACAACATGCCAAACAGCTTTTGAGACGGCTTCAGGATTGTTCGATGATGCATCAACCACTGTACATCGATCCGGTGCTGCTGTTGCAATGTCAAGAAAGCCTTGTCGCAAATGTTCATGAAAACGTTTGCTGCGACTTTCATAACGATCGGGGAGCTCACAAGCACTAGAATTTAGCATATATCTTCGTTTTGCCACACGATCAAACGCTAAATCGACAGGCAAGTCCATGATTATTGTCAAATCAGGACGTGTGTCTGCTACAACTATGGTTTCAAGTTTTAATATGTTTTCGATACCTGCACCGCTTGCTGAACCTTGATAGATTCTTGTGGTATCAATGAAGCGATCACACACAATCCACTTACCCTTGTTTAGTGCAGGTCGAATTAAGGTTTCTAGATGATCTGCACGTGCTGAAAAAAACAACAGAGCCTCAGAAAGTGGGCTGTGCTTTGGTGTATCTGAAGAAAGAATAAACTTACGCAAATACTCAGCAAACTTACTTCCACCGGGCTCTCTAGTCAGAAGTGCTTGTTTGCCAATTCGTTGTAGATGTTGGCAAAGAAAAGCGGCTTGGGTTGATTTTCCAGATCCTTCCCCTCCCTCAAAGGTAATGAAATAGCCACGCTCAGTTTTTATAGTCACTTTAGAATTACACCTTTAAATGCAACTAATATTACCAACTATGAAATAAGATATGGACGTATTCGTCGTAGGCAAAACATGAGTATACTTAGTATTAGCAGCTGAACTAAAGTTCTTTAAACATCAAATAAATTTTGACACAATTGATCAGGCGTTTTGAGTATCTTTTATATACCTCTAAATAAGGTGCTGATGTAGCTTGTCATTGCATAATGCAGAAGCACAAAAGTGTCACGCATGTGGTATGGATTCTCAAATTTATAAGCAGGTATTGTCTTGCAACATACCAACTGCCATAATAGTTGTAACTTAAACTTACAAGTAGCGATAAACTATGTGAAAGTACCTTTTTATAAGACGGCTTTGATTAGCAAGATATTAAAAGTATTATTTAATGCATATTCACCTATAGCAAGGTCAATATACTTATTTATGAATTTGCGAAAAACACACAATCTAGATACTGTACAAGTATATACAATTTATATGTGAAGATCTTTTTCGTGCATAGTAAAGAGTTAAGAAAAAATTCCCACAACATACTACAATTTAGCTTTAGTTAAATTTAAAAATGATATTTTATAAGTTTGTAAAGCGATTAGTTCAAACAAGACTATGTGTCACCGAGGTGGTGATACACTATTTAAAACACAATATCTCTATACATCGGCATATTTATGCGATAGAAAATTAGAGCGAGAGCTTGAAGTTGACTTTTAAGAATGCTACTAATATGACTTTTTTGCATGGTGAGTCTATGCATCTGATAAAAATAGTGTAGGCTACGATTGATCAGGTGGTATGTGTAGGCAAGTTGAAAGAGTAGTCAATTTTACTGATTACGTCCTTTTTAAGTTGTTTATCTCTTGTAGCTTTCTGCTACACTATAAGGTGATTGGCTAAAGCGATAATACTTAGATAACTGTCGCAACTTACATCGCAAGGAGTTGTTAGCATATCTAACGGTCAGATAGATAGAAAGAGTTTATAATTTTGATTCATATTGAAAGCTTTTTGGTGACACATGAACTATTAGGTGTATCAAGGAGTAGCGTAATAAAAAGACCCGAATAGTATGCATTGCACGGCCCACTATTAGAAGGTTATGTAAAGAACACAAGCTACTCTCAATAAAAATGCAAGAATTCTATGATTCCTGTAATTATAATCGTTTTAGCAATAATTTTATTACCCTTTAGGTGCACGAGCTGATTAATCAAAGAATGTGCAATTAGTTACTAACTAGCTACATTTTGTCTCTGTTAGTGTTGTCAGTTGGATATCCTACCTGGCTTTGCCAAGTGTTGGTTACATTCAGCCTCACCCATAGTGTAGACTAATTTAAGTATACAATAAAGAATGAGACTTTCTTTAAAGCTACGATTTCAATCTGTGACTGCTGAATGAGTGGTGCGCTTGCATTTTTTGAACATCCCTAGCTTACAATTATAACTATTGATTGTAATTTTGAAGAGTGGAGGGGAAGATCCAACAGACATATAGCTCTCCACCGGCATGCTTCTAACCTTAAGAAAAGGTTAGTATGTAGTTGCATAAAAAATAACATTATCGGATATTGCTATCCAATATGGCTGAAATTACTGTTTATATCAACTGTTAGTATCTCACCGTACTCTATGAGATTAAGTAATCTTCAGTGTAATTCAAAGACTTATTTAGTGAGCAGTAATTGCGTGGCAGACATGACATCTGATTGCCGCATTAAACTCTCACCTACCAAGAATGTGCGCACTCCCTTCCTAGCAAGGCGTTGCAAATCCGAATTATTCTTAATCCCGCTTTCGCTTACGACGATGCGACCTTTAGTAACAAGTGGGGCGAGTATATCTGTTGTGCTAAGGTTCGTTCTGAAGGTGCGTAAATCACGATTATTAATACCTATTATGCAACTTTCAAGGTTAAGGGCACGATCTAGTTCTTTCTCATCGTGAACTTCTAAAATTGTATCCATTTCCCACTCACGAGCCACAGTAATTAGCTCAGACGCAAGAACATTATCAACCTGCGCCATGATAATCAAGATGCAATCTGCACCCCACGCACGGGCTTGTGTAACTTGATAAGTTTCAATAATAAAGTCTTTCCTGAGAATTGGCAGATTAGTTGTCTCACGAGCTACTGATAAAAACTCTGGTGAACCTTGAAAAGATGGTCTATCCGTGAGCACGGATAGACAACAAGCACCACCAACTTCATAAGCCTGTGCAAGGGTGGCCGGATTAAAATCTTGACGAATAACACCTTTTGACGGGCTTGCTTTTTTTATTTCAGCAATCAGCGCAAACTTGCCGCTGGATAACTTTCTAGTAATGGCATTAGCGAAAGAACGCACAGGAGTTTGGGTGCGCGCATGCTCCTCCAATTTGGCAAGACTTAGCTGAGCTTTAGCAGCAGCGACCTCTGCGCGTTTGTAAGAAGTAATCTTTTTTAAAATGTCATTCATTTGTGTCATGGCAAATTATAAGGTGTTTAGCGAACGGTTAATCGGTTTATGTTATTATATTTCATCCAGTGATATCTAAAAGTTCAGTAAATAGCATAAAGCTTCACAGTTTGTTTTATTAAACCTGAAAAAATAATAACAAATTATTTTTTTAGCCGAATTGGCACAGCACGGTATTTGCTTAGCAAGAAAATGAGCTCAATAAGCTGATCTAAATAGTGTTTAGAAGTGTAATAATATGTACAATATTATTGTAACTTTAGTACAGTTTGGACTTGGTTTTTAGCCATCCATACATCCCCAGCGACACTTGCTTCAAAATATAGACCGATGCAAAACCTTTCTTTTTCAAGCAATTTAACTTGCTTAAATCAGCTATATAGTCAAGTTTTTCGTCAGCACTATCAAGGTTAGCCATAATTCGAGTTTATTCAATGCCTTCTGCAATAGAGCCATCTTAAGTCTTATAGATACTCTGCCTAGAGCTTTATCTAAACCCAAAACGTAGGCAAAGCTATAATTTGGCCTAATGCTTGTTTACAAATTACGGGCGAAGTAGTTTTTATTAGAATTAGTTTGTGTGCTAAGCTATCGAACTGATTTGCTCGACTGGCACCATTTAGTCATATATTATTCAAAGTGATCGCTAAAAATCTGAATTTTGCAAAAAATTAGGTTTGTTGTTTTGCGTAATAGGTACTTTTATAAAGTTACACTCTAGGTAAGTGCAATGCAATTGTTTGTCTCGTGCATTAGTCTCTGAGATCATAATTGCTTGTTTTGTATTTCAAAGCTGTCTCTACAATCGTCAGGTCAATACCTGTATTTTAAGTAGTGCCCTCCACAATTGTCCCTCCTAAACAAAGTCCTCCAGATACCAATTTAACTTTTATCATGTAAAAACGAAGTGAACCTAAGCAATTTGTCCGATGTTCAAAAATTATACTTTTTTGTGGATATGTTTGATATCTGATCGTAAGTATTATTGTAATTCTTAACTAAATTTACTGAACAATTAGAGAAAACACGACTCCAGTCAAACTATTTCGAAAATTCATTCACTAAAATAACCGCTCAATTGCTTCGACGTGTCTCGCACCATGAATTAAGTGTTGAAGATGTAAAAGTCTTGTCCACTAAAACATGACATAACATTTTTATATGGTTATAAACTTCTGTAGAGCTTAAATAATTGATATAATTATAACAATTTATATTGGGAATTTTGGGTGATCTGCAATGCGCTAATGTGTGTCATAATAGGACTAACAATTATAAAAGCACGATGCAGTTTTGCAATGCTATCTCACAAGCCTACTACATTTGAAGTGGTAATAAGTAAGATCGACAATGTAATATTTGGTAATGTAAATAATTGCAAATCTTACACTAATCTAAGCAAGATATTAGGTGTGACGACATTACGTGTAGTATGATTTAATTAAGCAATTCTCTATAATCAATATCATTGTTAATAACCAATGGACGTCATTACTATTAGTAACATTTTCAATGTATTGACCATTAATTTTTTAATTTGCTAGAGAAACTAGAAGTTGCGCTTTGTCTTCTCTTAAATTTCTGTTAGCATCTTTTTACTGACTGGTATTATTGTAGCTGTATTGCGAGATATTAATCTTTAGTGTAGAAACTCTTGACGCTGAATATTAATGTATTAGTTACTAAAATAATGTATAGTTAGTATTAGTTAGTTCCATAATCTAATTTGATGGTTCTCAAGTTTTGGATCTGACTTACTATTTTTATATTATAGGTTGCGAGTTTGCTTCTTGAGCGGGCGTGGTGAAATTGGTAGACACGCTAGATTTAGGTTCTAGTGCCGCAAGGTGTGGGGGTTCAAATCCCTCCGTCCGCACCAAAATTTAGTTAAGGCTGTGCATTTAGTTGAGTGACGTGGCCTCCTAATGACTAGGAACTGCAAAGCAATTTTTTGCGCTAATTTGAGGGTATATGCAAGTAACGGAAATACACGCCGTCGGGCTTATGAGGCAGCTTCAGATAGATGTTGCTGCCAAAGATATTAACGATCGTTGTGACATGCGCCTCGATGAGATTAGTGGTACCGCCGAAATTCGTGGTTTCCGCAAAGGCAAAGTGCCCAAAACTTATCTAAAAAAGGTTTATGGTCGGCGTCTGATGGCAGAGGTTTTGCAGCAAGTAGTTGAAGAAAGTAGTAGAAAAGCTTTAACGGATCGTAAAGAACGTCCTGCTTCGCAGCCTGAGATAAATCTACCTGAGAATCAAGCTGATATAGAAGGGGCGTTTTCAGGGGGCTCAGGTTTCTCTTACATAATGAAGTATGAGGTGCTACCAACTATTAACCTTATTGACTTTGAAAAGTTGAACCTAGAGCGTCCCGTTATGGAAATTAATGAAGATGATATTCACGACAAGTTAGGTGAGCTTGCTAAGTATAATTTGATTTATGATGTTCATGCGGATATAGCTGAACAAGGTGATAAGCTTACCATTGACTTTTCCGGCCTTATAAATGGTGAACCTTTCGAGGGTGGGGTTGCTGAAAATGTAGAATTAGTTATAGGGCAAGGTGGTTTCATCGAGGGTTTTGAGCAAGGTTTGAAAGGGGCAAAGCTTGATGAAAAACGATTCATAACTACAGTATTTCCTAAAGATTATCCGGTTGAGGCTTTGCGGGAAAAGCAAGCGATCTTTGAAGTTACAATAAAAAAGCTGTCAAGACCAAGGCCGTCTGAAATCAACGACGATTTGGCTAAAAGTATGGGTCTAAACGATTTGAATGAACTTAAAGACACCGTCAAAGTTCAGTTGAGTAACGAGTATCTGCGCATTGCGCGCTCAAAGCTTAAACGGCAATTGCTTGACGCCTTAGATCAGAGCCACTCTTTTGAACTCCCTAAATCACTTTGCGACGGAGAGTTTTCGAGCGCTTGGAAAGAGCTTACTGGACAAATGGAAAAGGACGGGAAGTCCTTTAATGATTTGAAAAAGTCTGAATCAGATCTTCGTTTAGATTACACTAAACTTGCTGAAAGGCGTGTGCGGCTTGGACTGATTATTGGTGAGGTTGGTGATCGTTTTGGTATTAGTGTTAGCAAAGATGAGTTGAGAGAAGCTATTGTGCAACAAGCGCGAACTCATCCTGGTACGGAGCAACAAGTTTTTGACTTTTACGAAAATACGCCTGGTGCCATCAATCAAATACGAGCCCCGATTTTCGAAGAGAAAGTGGTCGATTTTCTTCTTGGCAAGAGTAACGTGCAAGATCGTAAGGTGTCCAAATCTGAGTTTTTGAGTATAATTGAAAGCGATAGTATGAATTAGCAACCTGGCAGTTTAGTAGAAAATAGGGGTGATTAGACTCTTGATAACATTGCAGTAGCTATACGTAACCCTTAGAATGCTGAATTTTTAAAATCGTACTTTAATCTTTATAGTTTAGCATTGTTTATTCAAAAGCTTTTTGTTGTTGGATTAATAGGGTTAGTTTTGATACCGGTATCTAATTTTAATTAAAATAGATATCATACTTTTGTAGCGTCAACTAAATTAGTATTAGTCTCTTTAAATGCTTTATGTGGAATTTTAAATTCGTGATGTACATGGTTAATTTTAATCTGCACTTGAGAGAGTGTATAATCTAGTGTTCATGCGCTCGCATTATAAGAATATACGTTTGTGAGTACTGTTTACAGAGCTTGAGAGGTCTATCATGCACAATTCGGCAGGCACGGTTAAAAGTACGTTTTGGCCTATGGTGGTTGAGCAGACCACTCGAGGTGAACGAGGTTATGATTTGCCATCACGTCTTTTGAAAGAGCGTATTATTTTTGTGACAGGGCCTATAGAAGATCACATGGCTGCGTCGATCTGCATGCAATTGTTGTATTGCGAATCAGAAAATCCCACTAAAGAAATTTCAATGTACATCAACTCCCCAGGCGGGGTAGTAACTGCGGGTATGGCAATCTATGATACCATGCAATTTATAAAGCCTCCAGTTTCTACGCTATGCATTGGGCAAGCGGCTTCTATGGGATCGCTTTTGCTCTGTGCGGGTGAAAAAAATATGAGATTTGCTCTTCGCAATGCACGTATTATGGTGCATCAGCCTTCGGGTGGTTTTTCTGGCCAGGCTTCAGACATTGAGAGGCACGCGCAGGATATATTAAAAATGAAGCGGCGTCTTAATGAGACATATGTCAAACATACAGGCAACAACTATGAAACAGTAGATCGCACTCTTGATCGTGATTATTTTATGACGGCTGAGCAAGCTTTCGAATTTGGGCTCATTGATAAGGTATTAGACAGCCGTGACGATGTTGCATAGGGTTAATTTAAACTATTACCTATTAACTCGGATGTTCGTCTGAAGGATTCCTTAACAAGCGGTGTATACGTGACCTAACATCTCAAAATGTTGTGCACTTTATTACGTTGGCGTGCATAGCTGCTGAGCTTTGCTAGGTTTCCGCATTAAGGTCTAAAATGTGTGATTTAAGACTATCCGCTTGGAGAATAACCTCAGGGTTTCGTTTAGAGTCTATTCTGCCCAGAATCTTATTTAATTCGTATTGATTTAATAAGATATTGACTATGTCCGGTTATACACGACCAGACTTTTGGTAGTTGCTATGCTGAATAGTGTGAATGCACCTGTTAGCAAATAGCCTATTACTTTTAGTGGGGACTGCCCTCATGAGGAGTCGGCGCGAAAGCAGAGAAGGTCAAATAACATGCCAAACCAAGAGAAAAATACACTCTATTGCTCTTTTTGCGGTAAGAGTCAGCATGAAGTTCGCAAGCTTATCGCCGGTCCGACGGTTTTTATTTGCGATGAATGCGTAGAGTTGTGCATGGACATCATACGCGAGGAGAATACAAACACTCTGATTAAGTCGCGTGAAGGTGTTCCTACACCCGAAGAGATTAAACAGGTATTAGATAATTATGTTATTGGGCAGGACCATGCTAAACGTGTATTAGCAGTAGCTGTACATAATCATTATAAACGTCTAAATCATGTCGCAAAAAATAACGACGTTGAACTCGCGAAATCTAATATACTACTTATTGGACCCACTGGGTGTGGTAAAACTCTTCTGGCTCAGACACTTGCACGGATTTTGGATGTCCCATTTACAATGGCAGATGCAACTACGCTGACGGAAGCCGGTTATGTGGGTGAGGATGTTGAAAATATTATTTTGAAGCTTTTACAAGCCGCGGATTACAACGTAGAGCGCGCCCAACGTGGCATAGTTTACATAGATGAAGTTGATAAGATAAGTCGCAAGTCTGACAACCCGTCTATCACTAGAGACGTTTCCGGCGAAGGTGTCCAACAGGCCTTGTTGAAGATAATGGAAGGAACTGTAGCATCCGTTCCACCGCAAGGGGGTAGGAAGCACCCACAACAAGAGTTTCTACAAGTAGATACAACTAATATTTTATTCGTTTGCGGTGGTGCCTTCGCCGGCTTGGACAAGATTATCTCAGCTCGTGGTAAGGGGACGTCAATTGGCTTTAGTGCTAGTATTGCGGATCCTGATGATCGACGAACTGGCGATATAATTAGGAGTGTCGAGCCTGAAGATTTGCTACGGTTTGGCCTTATTCCAGAATTTATCGGTCGTATGCCCGTTCTTGCTACGCTTGAAGATCTTGATGAATCTGCACTAGTAAAAATTTTAAGTGAACCGAAGAATGCACTCATCAAGCAATATCAGCGCTTATTTGAGATGGAAGACATCAGGCTTACTATAACTGTTGATGCACTTAAAGCTATCGCTCGTAAGGCTATTGAACGCAAGACTGGGGCTAGAGGACTGCGCTCTATAATGGAAACAATACTTCTTGATACTATGTTTGATTTGCCTAGTCTGAAAGGTGTTGAGGAAGTAGTTATTGGTCCCGAAGTAGTAGATGGAGGTGCGCGGCCTTTAAAGATTTATACAGAACGAGTAGAGGGGCAGGAAACATCAGCTTAGAGGATATTATTTCATGTAAGCGTGATTACATAATATCATAGTTCTTTGCAGAAATAGTGTTCCAGTATCTGCCTGAATATATAGTTTTATCGTCTCGTGGTATTGATTATTGTTGTGTTAGCCCTAACCTCTAAATGTTATAGGAATAAGTCCATAAATTTTATGTGCTGTTACGGTGGGGTGATAGTGTGAACTATAATAAGCATCCATACGGATTGATGCGCGCAACTAAAGGCATTAATCTTAATTCTTACAGAGAATTGACTGTCAGTTTTGTTGCTGAATAGTCATTAACGGCGAGAAAGTGAATGAGTGAAATAAAAAAACAAGGACAGAGCGACAACGGTGCTGAGCTTTATCCGGTTCTTCCGTTGCGTGATATAGTCGTCTTTCCTCATATGATTGTCCCGCTATTTGTTGGGCGTGAAAAGTCTATTAATGCACTTGAAGAAGTTATGCGTTCAGATAAGCAGATTTTGCTTGTTTCTCAGAAGAATGCTGGAGATGACGAGCCGTCATTCGAAGATATTTACAGCGTTGGAACACTTGCATCTGTCCTTCAGCTTCTCAAGCTCCCAGATGGTACTGTAAAAGTCCTGGTAGAGGGTATTTCGCGAGCTCGAATAGCAAGTTACACAAGTAATTCCGAACATTTTGAGGCGCTTATAGAAAGAATTGAAGAAAATATTGACACTGATGAGGAAATAGAGGCTTTATCGCGTTCAGCCATTGCGCAGTTTGAACAATATGTAAAGTTAAATAAAAAAATATCTCCAGAGGTTCTCACAACCATTGGCCAAATAGATGATTATTCTAAGCTTTCAGACACGATGGTATCGCATCTCGCAATTAAGATTGCTGATAAGCAAGAAGTTCTAGAAATTGTTTCAATTTCAGAGCGTTTGGAGCGCGTTTATGCGCTTATGGAAAACGAAATATCAGTTCTACAAGTTGAAAAAAAGATTCGGTCACGCGTGAAACGCCAAATGGAGAAAACACAGCGCGAATATTATCTCAATGAACAAATGAAAGCGATTCAAAAAGAGCTTGGGGATGACGACGAGCGTGATGATATTTCTGAATTTGAAGAGAAGATTGAGAACACCAAATTAACAAAGGAGGCGCGTGATAAGGCTCAGGCTGAGCTAAAGAAACTTCGTCAGATGAGCCCGATGTCCGCTGAGGCCACTGTTGTTCGCAATTATCTTGATTGGCTATTAAGTATACCTTGGGGCGTGCTAGGAAAGGTAAAAAAAGGTCTTACGGAAGCGCAAGATGTTCTGGATCTTGAGCATTATGGTCTTGAAAAAGTAAAAGAGCGTATAATTGAGTATTTGGCGGTACAGAATCGAACTAATAAGCTTAAAGGCCCTATATTGTGCTTAGTTGGTCCTCCGGGGGTTGGTAAAACTTCTTTGGGCAAGTCAATAGCCAATGCTACAGGTCGTGAATTTGTGCGCATGTCTCTTGGTGGCGTGCGTGATGAAGCTGAAATACGTGGACATCGTCGCACCTATATAGGCTCCATGCCTGGAAAAGTTGTACAATCCATGCGTAAAGCAAAGAAGACTAACCCTCTCTTTTTGCTTGATGAAATTGACAAGATGGGCTCTGATTTTCGCGGAGATCCTGCTTCGGCTCTTCTGGAGGTTCTCGATCCGGAACAAAATAGTTCTTTCAATGATCATTACTTAGAAGTTGATTATGACCTTTCAAACGTAATGTTCGTCACAACTGCCAACACCCTAAACATTCCTTTGGCATTGATGGATCGTATGGAGATTATTCGAATCGCTGGTTACACAGAGGCTGAGAAAGTAGAAATTGCAAAGCGACATTTAGTCCCCAGTCAACGCAAAGCTCATGGCCTTACAGATGAGGAATGGCAGGTTGAAGATAGTGGTTTGCGACAGGTTATCCGATATTATACTCGCGAAGCTGGCGTGCGTAATATGGAACGTGAAATAGCGACCTTAGCACGTAAGGCGGTGAAAAACATCCTTTCTGACGAAGCAACTAATATATTAGTGTCTGAGAGTAATGTCGAACATTTTCTTAGCGTTCCTAAGTACCGTTTTGGAGAAGCTGAACTTGAAGATTTAGTGGGCGTCGTTACTGGCTTGGCTTGGACAGAAGTTGGCGGGGAAATATTAACAATCGAGGGTGTCATGATGCCTGGTAAAGGCAAGATGACAGTCACGGGTAATCTGCGTGATGTTATGAAGGAATCCATTCAGGCAGCGAGCGCGTATGTCCGTTCACGATCTGTAGAGTTTGGGATAGCGCCACCGATTTTTGAAAAAAATGATATTCATGTTCATGTTCCAGAAGGAGCTACTCCTAAGGATGGTCCTTCAGCTGGTGTTGCAATGGTAACAGCAATTGTTTCAGTGCTCACTGGGATAGAGGTACGTAAAGAAATTGCTATGACGGGAGAAATTACTTTACGTGGTCGTGTATTGCCTATTGGAGGATTGAAAGAAAAATTGTTAGCAGCTTTACGTGCAGGCATTAAACGTGTGATTATCCCAGAGCATAATGCTAAGGATCTAGTAGAAATTTCTGATGATGTGAAATCCGTACTAGAAATAATACCAGTTTCACGCATGGATGAGGTTTTAGATCTGGCGCTTGTTCGTAAGCCTGAGCCAATAACTTGGAAAGACAATGATTCTGCTAATGACGTTTCGTCAGGAGATAAGGGCTCTTCATCAACAAACATCACAACTCATTAGAAAAATTTAGTATGGTGTGAATTTACGGCGACAGTATATTACTGTCGCCGCTATGAGCGAAAAAGTTTATTTGGAGTAAAAAAATACTCAAACTCGATACTTTCTTCGGGTCTCACGACCTACTAATTTTTTGCTTAGATTTAAGCGCTGCTCTGTTATCTGTAACAAACCATAATTGCGGAAAGTTTTGATTAGTATTGATCCACAACTAGTGATTAGAAGCGATTTAGGAAGACCGCAATGAGCAAGAGAGAAATTATTGATGCTATATCTGAGAGCGCCGAAATTACAAAGGAGAAGGCTGCAATTGTACTGCATGCACTTACTTGCTATGTATTTGAGACTTTAAAAAAGGGAGAGGAGGTTAACTTTGCTCCACTTGGTAAGTTTAAAGTTGCAGATCGTGCTGCACGAGACGGGAGAAATCCTATGTCTGGTGAAAAGATTAAGATTCCGGCATCTAAGGTGCCGAAGTTTACTGCATCTAAGCAGCTCAAAGATGAATTAAATCCACCTAAAGAGAAAAAGTAACTTTTATAAATCAAGTGGGAAGCTTGATATATACTATATTATCTTATTCATTTTAATATAATCTTTCAAAATAAATGCATTAATGGTTGCGTAAATTATAAAAAAGGCCTATCATACTAAGATGGGGTGGTTAGCTCAGTTGGTAGAGCATCTCGTT
>JABSQE010000143.1 GCA_013214245.1 Hyphomicrobiaceae bacterium | reverse complement strand
TTAGGCAAAGCGTCAAATCGGATTGAATGTAAGTATTAGATAATCATATTCGCCAAAGTCTACGCCATCTTCAATGAATTCATAGCAAGTAAGAAAAGCCTATTTTATGATTTTTTATGTATAATTTGCGCTTTGAATTCTTGGCTAGTGCACTGATATATATTGAAATAGAAAAAATTTCTATATACGTTAATTTTGACTTTAAATTTGGCAACATAGTAGTGGCTAGAAATTGATACGATAAGTGATCACCGCACTAGAATTGTTGTAACAAAAGAGAATACATGATTGTTACTCAAAATCCTTGTTGAGGCTGATTTGCTGTACCCACCTTTAATAGGAAGTATGAGTGTGTTGATAGGATTTTTTATTAGTGCATTACAAATCTACTAACGGTTATTACACATCCATATTTAAGTATCGGCCAGGCCTAGTTGATCTTAAAATCTAAATTTGTGATATATTAGTTTATGAATACCCCCAATACACTAGTTCTTAAACTGCTTAATGTATTGCATATTGTTGTTTCATTAATTCTTGCAGACGCAAATCTTTATGAGTTCCTTACGATTGCCATTTTATAAATACTATCATGTCAAAATTACAGAGACTAAACTACTCAAAACTTCACACTTAATCATCTGCCGGGTAGGAGACCGAATGTGAAGCTATTATACAACCCTATGCTTCAAAATCGAACCGTTAAAACTGAAGCCGTTCCAGATGATGTGAAAAACTCCAGTTTTTGGACTGTTCTTATGATACATAGACTATTGCAGCCTCGACTTTTAGCACAAATTTTGTCACCAATTATTGTGTTAGCTGGAGCTATTAGTATCTATCAATATATGTCGATGACGAAACCTGGAGCAGTTAGTAGAGAGCCTCAGAAATTCATTTTTCCCGTACGTTCTTTGTCTGTCACGTTTACAAATGACCAACCAGCGATAAAGCTTTACGGCACGACTGTAGCTGGTCGGCAGGTTGACTTGCGCGCTCTAGTAGCAGGTAAAGTAATTAGAACGGGCTCACAATTGCTTGCTGGTGGCGAAGTAAAAACTGGTGACATGCTATTAGAAATTGAGTCGTTTGATTATGAGATCGCCGTATCTGAGGCGCAGGCACAACTTACTGAGGCCAATGCTAAGATAGTTGAGATGGAAGCATTGTTGCAGGTGGAAAAAGGTAATCTTATGTCGGCAGGCGAGCAATTACGGCTTGCTCAAATAGATTTAGACCGAGCGAAAATGCTAGTTACACGAGGTACTATCTCCAAGCGTACAGTTGATGATCGCAAACTAACCTTATCGCAGCGTCGGCAAGTGGTTCAGCAACTTAACAACAATCTCAAAGTGTGGTCTGCCAGAAAAGTGCAGCAGAAAGCTACAATATCACGACTGGAAGCGCTCTTAAAAAGGGCTCGTAAACGGCTTTCAGAAACATTTCTTACATCGCCATTCAACGCTTACGTCAGTGATGTGGAAGCCCAGATTGGGCGAATGATGAGTGTGAATGATCGTGTTGCAACTCTAATCGATCGCGACTGGATTGATGTAAAGTTTGCTATTACAGACAGACAGTTTGGTCGTCTTACCGCAGGCGAGGTAGATTTAATTGGACGTCCGATCGTGGTAACTTGGGACATAGGTAGCCGTAAACTGAGATATAACGCTACAGTAGAGCGTATAGAGGCGCGTGTTCATGCTCAAGACGGTGGTATAAACATATATGGTCGAATTAAAACTCCTCAAATCCCTGCTTCTATTCGTCCAGGAGTTTTTGTGGGAGTAAAAATATTTGACGTTCAATACAAAAATGTTGTCAAAGTACCCGAAGAAGCTTTGTATAAATATAGAAATGATAGAGATGAATATAATCATAATTTATCTAAAGATCTAAATATCGCTGAAAATGAAAAACACAGAAAATTATATGTCATAAACGAGGGTGAACTAGAGGAACGGCGAGTTCAGATTGTTGGGGCAAGTGGTCAGTATTTCCTTGTGCGTGGCGATCTTAAGCCTGGGGAACGTATTATGGTAACACGTCTTTCAAATCCGGGTAAGGGTGTGCTTGTTAAGGATCTTACATAGCATGGCCTTAAAAAATAGATACCGCCTATCACGTACAGCTCGAACATGGATTCGTAAATCCCGAAAAGATCACGCGGCAGACACATTTATCACGCGCTTTACTCGTCATGGCACTGCAGCGCATCTTTTAACTGCTTTAATGATTTTAGTTGGGCTTTTCAGTCTAGCCAAATTAAATCGGCAGTTTTTTCCCGATCTTCAGGTTCCCGTAGTGACAGTATCAGTACGTTGGCCAGGAGCAAGCTCAGAAGACATTGCGAAGAATATTCTTGATGTTCTCGAGCCTGAATTGCGATTTATAGATGCGGTTGAGAAAGTACGTTCCTACGCTAGGGAAGGTGTAGCCAGTATTTCTATAGAATTCAAACCTAGTGCAGATATGCAGAAGGCACAATCCGATATTGAACAAGCTGTTGTCTCCGTAACAACATTGCCGGATGGAGTAGAAGTTCCTAAAATTAAACGTGCAGCTTTACTCGAGCCGGTTGCACGGATATCAGTATCAGGACCATTCACAGAACGAGTTTTGAAGTCTTACGCTAAAACCATCAGAGACGGCTTGCTTGATGCCGGAATAGACAAGGTTGATCTGCGTGGTGTGCGGAGCGAAGAAATTCATATCGAAGTTCGCGAGAGCGAACTTAGACGTCTTGATATTACTCTGGAAGAGATATCGAGAAAAATTCAAAATAATACCCAAAGTCTACCAGCAGGAACTCTTAAGGGGGCTAATGAAAGCCAACTTCGTACTGAGGCTGATCGTCGAACACTCAAGGATATAGGTCGTATCGAGATAAAATCATTGGCGACAGGGCACAAAGTTTATCTCGACGACATCGCGTCTATTAAAACTGTGTTCGAACGAGATGGAATGCTTGGCTGGCTTAACGAAAAGAGATCGGATCCAAAAAGCTGCAAACATACATCTAACAGTCTAATCTGTGGTACCCAGGCAATAGAATTGCAGGTCAAAAGATCAACTACAGCTGATACTTTAAAAACGATGTATGCAATGGAAAACTACATCTCCAGAGCTCAACAGCAACTACCTCAATCTTTGGATATAAATATTTACGATGTTACGGGTAGATATGTTCAAGACAGACTTGACATCTTACTTAAGAATGGTCTTCAGGGTTTGGTTCTTGTCCTTGTTGCATTGTTCATCTTTCTGAATGTTCGTATAGCATTCTGGACAGCTGCTGGCATACCAGTTGCTATTTTTGCAACCTTGGGCGTCATGTGGGTTACTGGCCAAAGTTTGAATATGGTATCCATGTTCGGTCTCATTATGATGATCGGGATTATTGTGGATGATGCTATCGTAGTTGGTGAACATTCAGCTGCACTTGAGGAGAGCGGTATGTCACGTGCTGATTCTGCAGAGCAAGGTGCCATACGGATGTATTTACCTGTTATGGCGGCTGTATTGACTACTGCAGTAGCGTTTTTACCAATTTTTTTTATTACCGGCACGATTGGTAACATCATGAGCGCGATTCCTTTGGTAGTGATTGCAGCATTAATAGCCAGTATGCTTGAATGCTTTTTTATATTGCCGGGGCATCTGCGTCATGGACGATTAAAAAAGAATCATAAAAGTATTTTTAGGCGTGTCATTGATGTCCGATTTGGCCAGTTTCGGGATTTAATTTTTCTACCTCTTGTGCGTCTTGCATTTCGTTGGAGAATTACGACAATTGCACTTATGGTAGCTTGTCTTATAGTTGCCTTTGGAGCGTTGGCTGGTGAGCGCGTACGCTTTGTATTTTTTCCTCAAATAGAATCAGAAAATGCATTGGCATCAATCTATTTTACTCCTGGAGTGCCTCGCAATGAGCAGATCAAAGCAGTAGATTTGGTGCAACAAGCGTTGTACTCAGCTGAGGAAAAACTACTCTTAAATCATAACGATTTTCATATTCATAATCTAACAAGAGAAAAAGTACAGCTTGTTGAAACATCATTCGCCTTATTGGGCAAAACTGGCCGCCAAACAGGTGATAACCTCGCTGAGATTAATGCTCAGTTAGTCCCGAGTGAAGCTAGAGATATACGTACTCAAAATATTCTGTCAGCCTGGCGCTTAGCCTTACCTGAAATTCCAGGTGTAGAGCGCATTACCATATATGGTCGCCGCTCTGGCCCGCCGGGTCGAGATGTCGATATTAGGCTCTACGGCGCACCTTTAAATGTTTTGAAAAAAGCTGCTGAGGAGATTAAAATAGAGCTTACCAGTTTTGATGGAGTGAGTGCTATAGAAGACGATCTATCATATGGTCCTAGAGAACTAGTATTATCGTTAACGCCGCGAGGAACAGCACTCGGGTTTACATCGACGGAAGTAGGTCAGTATATACGCAATGCGTTCGAGGGTACGATTGCAACAAAATTTGCTCGTGATGATGAGGAGATCACAGTACGTGTGCTAAAAAAGCAAGACAAATTAGGATTTGCTGCATTTTCTAATTTGTTCTTGCGCACTTCCGCAGGTACCCGTATTGCACTTGCAGACGTGGTCGATATTGATGAGCGGCAGACGTTTTCAACAATTCAGCGTAAAGATGGTATCACAACAGTCACCGTAACTGCAGATCTCAATCAGAAGATTACAACTAATAGAAAGCTAGTAAGTAAGCTGGAGCAAGCTGTTATGCCTGAGCTGGCAGAAAAATATGGTGTGGGATATAATTACGGTGGTCGTCAAGAGGAACGCGGTAATGCTTTCAGAGATTTAAAACTTGGTGCGCTTCTAGCGGCAACTACAATTTATATAATATTGGGTTGGGTATTTGAAAGTTTCTTTAAACCACTAGCCGTAATGGCTATTATTCCATTTGGCTTTGTGGGTGCTGTTTTTGGTCACTATGTTATGGGATATGACCTAACATTACCTTCTCTAATAGGTCTTTTAGGCTTGGGTGGTATCTTGATAAATGATTCTATTGTTATGATCAGCCGTCTTATTGAACGACAAAAAACATTTGGTGAAGATCTTGAAACTGCAGTAATCAAAGCTGCGGGTGACCGCCTACGTGCTGTTCTACTGACTTCTTTAACTACTATTGGTGGTTTAGCTCCGTTGTTATTTGAGACGAGTTTGCAAGCCCAGTTTTTAATTCCACTTGCAATTACAATCGTTTTTGGATTGACAACTGCAACAGTGATCGTACTTGTTTTGGTACCGTGTTTGATAGGCATTGCGTCAGATATAGATCATTTGTTTCGAAATATAATTCGCATTTACATTATTGATACGGCTACTACTAAATAGTATGAGTTGTTTGAATAATTTAGAAGAAGAGCTAATATTTCAAACTTTACTGTACTTGAAAGGATTTTAGATTAGTATGTAGCTCTATTTTTTGTTGGAATGAAAAAATTGGATGTGAGTTTAGATGACACTCAAATTGTATGTTCTTCAAAGTGTTTGTAAAAAGTCTGGTTATTCATCTACGTTATTTAAAACTAGAGATTTTTTAACGCTTTATACAGGTGATCACAGTAAGCTTAATATCATCAAACATTGAGGATACTTTATAATGGCAGGTGAAGCCAAACGAAACACAAAGAAAATATCAAGTAAAGTAGTACTTGCCTATTCTGGTGGCCTTGATACATCGATTATACTAAAGTGGCTACAAGAGACCTACAGTGCAGAAGTTGTGACTTTTACGGCAAATCTTGGTCAAGGCGAAGAGCTTGGGCCAGCGCGTGATAAAGCTTTGAAGCTTGGCATCAAATCAGAAAATGTGTTTATACAAGATCTGCGCGAAGAGTTTGTACGAGATTATGTCTTTCCTATGTTTCGTGCTAATGCACTATATGAAGGCTTGTATTTACTTGGCACTTCAATTGCCCGTCCGCTTATAGCGAAAAAACAAATTGAGATTGCCCAACAGGTAAATGCTGGTGCTGTTTGCCATGGAGCCAGAGGAAAAGGTAACGATCAGGTACGCTTTGAGTTGAGTTATTATGCTTTAGAACCTACTATTGAGGTTATTGCACCTTGGCGCGAATGGGGTTTTTCGGGTCGAGAATCTTTAATCGAGTTTGCCAGAAAACACCAAATTCCAGTTGCCAAAGATAAAGAAGGAGAGGCGCCGTTTTCCATCGATGCCAATTTACTACACTCCTCATTTGAGGGTAAGATGCTAGAGGATCCAAGCATTAGTTCTCAACCATTTGTTTATCAACGTATTATGAATCCTGAAGATGCTCCAGATATAGCAACTGAAATTACTATAGGCTTCAAACGCGGTGACGCCGTAAGTATCAATGGTCGAGATATGAGTCCAGCAAGTCTTCTTGCCGCCTTGAATGATTACGGGCGAGACAACGGTATTGGTTACTTAGACTTGGTTGAAAATCGCTTTGTAGGGATTAAATCCCGGGGCATTTATGAGGCACCAGGAGGTACTATTTTGTTGCAAGCTCATCGGGCAATCGAGTCAATCACCTTAGATAGGGGGGCTGCTCATCTTAAAGATGAGATAATGCCGCGATATGCAGAGCTCATTTATAATGGTTTTTGGTTTAGCCCAGAGCGAAGAATGCTTCAAGCACTAATCGATCAAAGTCAAGAGCATGTTGATGGAGTCGTGAGGCTTAAACTTTACAAGGGAAATGTTATTGTTGTTGGTCGCGAGAGTGAAAACTCTTTATATTCTAAAAAGTTGGTTACATTTGAAGATGATTATGGGGCCTATAATCAAAAAGATGCTGAGGGTTTCATAAAGATTAATGCTTTACGATTAAAGATACTTGCTATGCGCAGTCGATCTTAGATTTTTTTGATCGCACGCCTTCTAAATTGTTTGAAATTTAATCATACCTAGTTCGAGGTAGTTTAGAAACTAAATTTTCATAATCATAATGTGTATAACTGAATATTGGTAGTCATTGTCTCGTAGTTAGTTATTTTTAGTTTAGAATCTTTGATCTATTGTCAGTTTACCTAATAGTGATTAGATAAGAACAGTGAATTAGTATGATATACCTGTCTATTAACAAAAAGTTATAAGAATTGCTCCCTATTCTAAGATTTAAATTTTTTTATATCTTTTCCTGCAGCTTAAAGCAAAGGGCTTCTATAGTCTTACATGGTGGTGTTGCTAAAGTAACGTAAAAAATTTTCTCTAGCGACAGTTATGGAATAGTATATAAATTTGTGAAAGAAGAATGACATCACGCTTTAGAAGTAACACTCTTGTTAAACAAAATTTTTTTACCAGGGATTAGTTTATATTTTATTTAAAGGGAAAAGGAGGTAGTATAACTATCATCATGCTGATCGTCTAGCCTTCTTCATCTTTCTAATGTTGAGATGGCTTAGTATATTTGATTTTCGTGTGCTGATAGTTAATAGAGATCTTTTTAAAGTAGATAGTATCACGAAATCCATGCAGCTAAGGAAAGATAAATTGGTATCCCGACTGTAAGGTTAAATGGGAAAGTGATACCGAGAGAGAGAGAGAGACACAGCGATGTTTGTGCTTTTGGCAAAGCTAACCTTAAAGCTGCTGGGACGGCAATATAAGAAGCACTTGCAGAAAGAATTGCAAGTAGTGCAGTTCCTCCTTCGGATAAGGAAATCAGCTTTCCTAAAATAAGTCCAGCCACTGCTCCTATTACAGGCATGTAAAGTCCAAATGCAACAACTTCTGATCTAAATTTATTATTCCCGACACGAATACCGCGGCCAGCTATTAGTCCCATTTCGAGGAGAAATATACATAATATCCCTTTGAAGGGGTCAACAATTAATGGTGCAATAGAATTTAATCCTTCTTCACCGGTTATCGCAGCGATAACGATGGATCCGACTAATATTACAATAGAGCCATTGAGAAGTACTTCACGAGCAATACTTTTATTCAACTTTGCACCTTTACCTCTGGCTAGCCACAAACCGATTACTATAGCAGGTGTTTCCATGATTGCTGCTACTGCGACCATGTATCCCTCATAGGTTATTTTAGAATTTTCAAGTGCTTCAACTCCAGCTAAAAAAGTGACTATCGATATGGAACCATAGTGGGCGGCTATTGCGGCGGCATCGATTCTTTCTAGCTTTGTTGAGTAGGTTAGAAGCTTGAATGCCAATAGCGGTATTATAGCACTCAAAACAATACCGGCCGTTAGTGCTAAAAAAAGGGTTGTGTCTAGACCTTGAGATGAGAGACTCTCACCTCCTTTGAAACCGATTGAGACAAGTAAATAGAGTGACACTCCTTTTGCAATAGCTTCCGGAATATGTAAATCGGAGCGTAATATTGCTGCAAACAATCCTAATGTAAAAAATAAGATCATTGGTGAAGTCAAGTTTGCAATCGTGAGCTCTAAAAAAGCGTCCATTTATTTTCTCTGCTGCAACACCTGCTATTAAGCCGGCGGCGTTCTATTATCTAATTCGTCCGATAGCATTGTAGGCATAGGAGGCTTCTTTTACTAAGCTTTTTTACTACGTTAAGGCATCTGTAAACTAACAACGTAGCTATGTAAGAGTATTCTCATAATAGGTTAAACTTAGCTGCTTCAATATTAATGTTCTTGTAGTAGGTGTTTATCCTAATATTAGAGTAAAATTCTTACTCGAGATCTTAATAAGAAATATACTGTAGTAATCCTAGCTTAATCAAGACATATCAAGCTAAGGGTTTACCCGACAGCTAGGAATAATAACAAGAACTGTAAAACTGAAAGCTTCGGTCAAAGAAAGATGCTTTCAATCTATCAGGGTAGTATTAGGTTGGATCTAAATATTCAAGTAAATTTTGTTTTCATGATATTAAGAAAAGATATAATCCTGGTAAAGTTTAATAAAAGGTCATAAACATGAAGAGAAGATCAAATAAAAGTTTATTAATTAAATGCAGCCTATCAAAGAAATTTTTAACAGGATTTAATTAAAGCTAAGTGAGTATAATCTCAAAATATATGCTTTACTTATTACTGTTAAATAGTATGTGAGCAAACCCTACGGTTAAAACTGAGGCTGACCCTAGCGTAGTCGACACTACCATAAAATATATAGCGTAGTTAGCAATCGGCTGGTCTAAACTTATTAAGAGTAAAGCTAAAAGCCAAATTAATAAAGAAGTAAATACTAAAGCTAGCGATAAACGGTGAAAGTGAAGTAATTCAAGTTTTGAAAGCATTAAATCTTCAAACCATATTAAACGAAAAGTTAAATTATTGTGTCATTAGTCACAATAATTTTTACTCTAGAAATTGATGATCAAAATGTTGCTGCTCGACAGCTAATAAAAAAAAGTCTTATTTCTTGGTAAGGACGAGACTAAGGGGGCATGAGTAAACATGCTGAATTTTAGCAGATCGCTTAATGAGATATCATTAAAAGATTTGTAGCAAGTGAACATAATTTTTGAACTCAGTTTCACTGTATAAGTGACGTGAAAAGACAAATCGATAATTAGTTTTTTTATTTCTCAGAACCGCTGCTCGTGAAGCAGAAGACAAGTCTGAATCAATCATCTTTTCACCTAGATACGTATACTAGCTTATGTCAGCTAAACCCATATTGGTTTTATCTTTTAGTGTTTGAGAGTACTTATAATTTTATGCTCGCTAAATTCAGATTTACTCATGAATGCAATTTCAAAAGATTCATGGTTGCCGACTGGCAAGGCACCGTACGATGTAGTGCAGTATGACGATTTTTCAAAAAAACCCATCGATGGCACAACCGTTCGCACTGAAAAATCTCGGCAATGGACTGATGTCACAATCACTTCCAGGCTACCTAGGAGCGTGGCTCCAACACCACACCTTGCGAAGAAGGGATCAACGAACAAAAATCTTAAACGCCCAGAGGCTTGATAATCAGGGTAGTCAGACCAAGCTGCTATCCCAACCATTCTGTGATCAAGGTAGGCTGCATATACCTGTCTTTTAGAAATTGTTTGATGTAGGTCATCTGCGTATTTTGAACTTTCAAGCAACTCCTTAAATGCCGCAGTTTCAAAATCAGTTGCATGCTGAGCATACAATCTCATATAAGAATCGTGTTGTAATTTGCGTATGGTTGATATTGAGTCAATTTCTACATTTCTAACGGAAACTGCGTTGCTAAGATCAAGTCTTTGCCCCTTGTTGAAAGCTTTCGACATTTTAACCTCTGGCATTTTATGCATGTACACTCATTACTATATGGATGGTAATTGGTTCGTTTCAATACCTATATTCTCTAATCGCCTTCAAATTAAACAAAAAATTACAGCAATTTTTTCTGTACCTGTTTCTAAATGTAAGCATGAATGTATATCCTCTCTCTGGTACCATGTAATTATAACAATAATGATCCATTCATATACGGTATTCTTCTTAAAACGACACAAACTATGATAGCAAAATCTTTTTTTTTGATATTTTCTATCATAGTTAATTTTTAAACCTTCGTAGTAACTTTTTATAAAGGCTAGGACTCACGTTGTAGTTAGCTGAGCAGGTGTATTGATATTGGCTAATTACTATTAATGACATATACCTAGCCTTTTTTGCAAGAACATCCGGCTACATATTCCTTACGATATCGAAATGCCGTGTCTAACTGAGTATATGGCTTTTGTGTTTGATGGGCAACCATTTGATCAACTGACTGTCCTGGATTTTGGTGATAATATAGCTCTGAAGGTGCTGCGCATCTAGATTGACATTTCTGCGCGTCACGCATGAAATATGTTGGTAGTGTGGAGAAGCTGACCGGAAAATAAAAGCCATCACACAATCTTACACAAACTGTTCTATATGTCGCAAAAGGGAGGCCTGCGAATGTGTTTCCAATTATTTTACTATCGCTATCCTCTTCATCCTGCCAGAAATTTGTAAATGGGTTGCGTCGCCGCGCTTCTCGATTGTAAACGCCTCCACAGTTATTAAATGCAAGTTTTTTTATAATATCGTCCTGATGGGACCGATCATCATGTTCTTTAATTTGTTGTCGCTGTTTATGAAGTATTTCAAGTTTTCGTATCGATTCCCTGACAGCATAATCAAGCGAAATACAACTCTGTGTTCTACGTAAAGCGCGAGAGAATAGGAAATTGTCATAACAATCAGAGGGCTCAAGACGTATTTCAGAAATTTTTAAATTTCGTTGAACTTTGTTTATTTCTTTTTCTATCTCAGGTATTCGTAGATGTGTAAGATTCTCCTGATTTGCAGCGGCTGCTAAACGTTGTTCAAGCTCTAAACATATAGGAGCCCGTCCAAGCAAGTCGACTGCAGCCGTACTTGGTTTTGATGAGGGAAAGGCGGGTAACGGCTTTGAAGAAGATGGCGAGACAAACTTTTGTTCATTCCTCTCCCAAGGCCATTGCCAACCCTGAGCAAAAGCTGTTTTGAGTAAAGGAGTTGATAAAAAAAAAACTGTAATAATAGAGAAAGTAAAAAAATATAGTGATTTCAAGATACAAGTCCTAGATACAGCCATAACCAATTCAGTTTATAAATGTTTGTTTTTTAAGTTAATTAGTAGTTTATAGTACATTATTACGTCCCAAATACGGCATATTGTTGTAAAAGAAGATTTTATTAACTTTAAGTAAATTAATTTTAACAAGGTTTAATACATTAAGTCTTTTTATCATGTCTGGTATAAGAAACAATTACCATATGGACA
The DNA here is from genome assembly GCA_013214245.1 of Hyphomicrobiaceae bacterium. Classification (GTDB taxonomy): domain Bacteria; phylum Pseudomonadota; class Alphaproteobacteria; order Rhizobiales; family Hyphomicrobiaceae; genus Tectiglobus; species Tectiglobus profundi. The sequence continues at coordinate 32,755 of JABSQE010000143.1, read as the reverse complement.
TTTTTTCTGATTAACTTTTACTGTAAGCATAGCATAAAGACTTAGTTTTTTCATAACTTCCATTATTAACGATTTTTGAGAAGTAATTTTACTCATTGTAGTAATTGAGCCTAAAAATAGGTTATACTAATATTACCCCACCAAGGAATTTTTGTCGTGGCAGAACAAAAAATTATGCTGTACAATTCTTTAACTCGCATTAAAGATCAATTTGTTCCTATTGATTAGCAGAATGTAAGAATGTATGTATGTGGGCCTACAGTATATGATTTAGCGCATATTGGTAATGCTAGACCTGTGGTAGTGTTTGATGTACTATATAGAGTTTTAAGGCACATTTTTGGAATTCGGTCTGTTACATATGTGCGAAATATTACAGATGTCGATGATAAGATTAATCAGCGGGCTTTAGAGGATTATCCAAACGTCCCTCTCAACGAAGCTATTAACCTAATTACCACTAAAACTGAAGCACAGTTTCACCAGGATATCAGCGCACTTGAAGTTCTCGACCCTACTTTCGAGCCTCGAGCTACAGGTCATATCCCGGAAATGCGAGATTTTATTAACAATCTTATTAGTAGAGGCAATGCATACGTTGCTGAAGATCACGTGCTTTTCGATGTTTCTTCAATGTCGGATTACGGTAGCCTATCTTATAGAACTTTAAACGATATGGAGGCTGGTGTTCGCATCGAAGTCGCTCCGTACAAAAAGAATCCTATGGACTTTGTACTATGGAAACCATCTAAAAAAGATGAACCTTCATGGGTTTCACCGGGTAACATTAAAGCCAAGGGTAGACCGGGCTGGCATATTGAGTGCTCTGCAATGTCAGAACGTTATCTTGGTAAGTGTTTGATATTCACGGTGGTGGCATTGATCTAATATTCCCACATCATGAGAATGAGATCGCGCAAAGTCGATGCGCTCACGGCACTGAACTAATGGCACAAGTGTGGATGCACAACGGCTTTCTAAAAGTCGAAGGTGAAAAAATGTCAAAAAGCTTAGGTAATGTGATCGCTATTCGCGACTTACTTGAGACAAAAAAGTTTGGCAATCGTATCTGGTCTGGCCCTGCAATTCGCATTGCTATGCTCACAACTCATTATCGTCAACCTATAAATTGGACGGTTGCCGCTCTGATCGAAGCAGAAAAAACTTACACTCGTTGGGTTAATATACACACGACCCACAACATCGATGCTGCGCCTCATTTGACGGATACTATATTAAGTCACTTGTGTAATGATCTCAACACACCAGGCGCTATTGCTGAGTTGCATAGCCTTGCTAATTCTGCAGAAAAAGGCTCAAAAACAGCTGCAGAAGAGTTGTCGGTCAATGCTCGCTTTCTAGGGATTTCTTTTGAAGATCATCATAAGGTGCAATCCGATTTGCCGATCTCTGCATCTAGAATAGATCAACTCATCGCGGCGCGTAGTGCTGCGCGTCAAGAAAAAAATTGGGCAGACGCTGATCGTATACGTAACGAACTGAATGGTATGGGTATAAGATTAATGGACAGGAAGCATCCAGAAACAGGTAAGATTATTACTACTTGGCAGATTAAATAGTCTTTGTATCAAAAAAATTTTGTGCAACGAACACATGTATATTGAATTAGAAACATTCTTGGTTATCAGTCTTGATAACCATTACAGATAGTTTAAAAATGCAAGGCGTTCTAGTATTTTTTATATTAATTTAACTGTAAAATCTTAGCATGTATACGATTGTTAAACTGTTTCTAATTTATTTGTTTTTTTTAATTAAATTTTGCATAGGACTTGCGGCTGAAGAACAGAGTAGTTTGTTCAAGGCAAAGCAAGGAGCGTTAGCACAAGAACAAGGTAGGTTTGATTTAGCCATTAGGCTTTATTCTGAAGCACTCGAAGATCAACTGCTGTCTAATGATTACAGGGGTATTTTTTATACAGACCGCGGAGTTATTTATGCGAGTCTTGGATATTCAAAGCATGCTCTAAAGGATTTCAACAATGCCGTGAAGTTCTTTCCTGAGTATGCAGCAGCTTACAATAATAGAGGTGTGTTACTGTTAAGTCTTAATTACATTGATGAATCTATAAAAGATTTTAACCGTGCTGCTATTTTAGTTCCTGATTATGTTTCGGCGCTTAATAATCGTGCTGCTGCATTAGCAGCTAAGGGTGAGCTAGTCCTGGCAATCGCAGATTACACAGCCGCTATAAAATTATCACCGCATGAAGTTGCTCCCCTTGCAGGTCGGGCAAATGTTAAAATAACACAGAGGCGCCCGTATGCAGCAATGCGTGATCTAAATAGAGCACTTTTAAGTCATCCAAAATTTGCGCTAGGTTATCGACTTCGCAGTCAAGTTCATACCCATCTCAATAATTACACACAAGCTACGAATGATATAAATCGCGCTATTGCAATTGCACCTATGGATCCAAATAGTTATTTGGTACGAGGCCTAGTGTACCTACAAGCGCGTAAATTAAATGCTGCTATCAAAGATTTTGACAAGGCAATTGAATTACGGCCAAAATTTTCGGAAGCTTATTTAGAACGTGGACATGCCAATGTTCTGTTAGAAAATTTTGAAGAAGCTAAACGAGATTTGACTAGATCTTTATCATTATCAAGAAAATCCGGAAAAGCTTTTGCGTATTTGGCTTTAATGTATAAAAAAAAAGGTAATCCAGAACTTGGTCTGCAAGAAATTAATAAAGCAATGCGCTTGAATTCTACTAATGCGACTATTTTATGGGCTAAGGGTGAAATTGAAGAGGCTATGTTTGAGTTTGATGCAGCAGCAAGTAGCTTTAAGCAAGCTTTGGACATTAATCCGAGACTTAAAAGCGCTCAGTCCGGATTGATACGAATTGGCATCCCCTTCGAAGACCAAAATTTAACATTGACACGCCAAACTTTCGGTCCTTGGAGAATTAGTCATATGCATGAAAACTATATTGCACAACACAAAGACTTCCCCAAACTCCTTGTTCCTCTTGAAATGGTATCCGATGGTCAGCCTAAAATACTCAGCTGGGAAAAAAAAGATGAGTTAAAAGATATAGGTATTTTAATGTTTAAAGCGGGCCAAATAGGAACGCGTGATGAAAAGATAGGGATTGATTATGCTGCACTCATTGATTTAAGAAGTCAGAAAGTCATTGACTTGGTACCTCAAAGAATTGGTAGCTCTTACACTAAGTGGATTTGGCAAGATCACCGCGTTTTGATCATAGCTGTTGATGGCATAAATACCGAACACTCTTTTATTTCTCGAACAAACTTTTCTCCGATGTAATACTAATAAAAATTATACTAGTTTATTATGGAGAGAAACTTGGACATATGTGCTTTTAATCTGACGTAAGCTGAGATCTACCACTTAATAATGAACTTTAAAATTTAAGACGTTTTAGAAGATAATGATTTTGTGCTTGGTTTAGAATCAACTCCACTACTGAAATGTTAGTTTCATGAATCTTTGAAATATGCTAATTATAATGATAATTTATACTTATAAATGATCTAAGCTACTGGAAGACCCGAGGCAACACGCTTTTGACGTTCATTGGGAGCGCCGAAATGACCAAAATAGCGGGGATCTATGTTCTCTACGGGTAAAATAATTAAAACATCTACAGTACCGAATTGGCGATCTATTACAGCGCCATCTCCTATATAAGCTCCAAGTCGTAAATAACCTTTAATTAAAGGGGGAAGAGCTTTTATAGCTGTCTTCATGTTAATTTTGTTTTTGGGAATAAGATTCATGTCTACAAAAAGTTTATCATGCGCTCTCACATACCAGCCCTTTGGTGCGAGCCTATCATGATATAATAAGCTTAGTGCCTGAGCATGTTTTTTGGGATCTGTTCCCTCAAAGCTTGCGCAGCCTATCATGACATCTATGTCGTGTTCGCGTACGTAAGACCAAAGACCTTGCCAAAGTAGTTCTACTGTCCGCTTGTTTCTATAAGGTTTAAGAACACACGACCTTCCAAGCTCCATAAAACGATACCGAGGCGTACGTGCCGCAATTAAGGGTGCAATATCGTACTCAGATTGCGTGTAAAATCCCCGACTTCCAGTCTTCATATCTTGCCTTAGGACACGATAAGTTCCAACAACACTAGTTATGCGAACTGGATTCTTTATGAATCTTGAATTAGGCGCGGCATCTCTATCAAATACCAATAGATGATCACAGAATTTATCATAAGGATCTTGATCGCGCCGCCGCATTTGAGAATGTACATTTGGTTTAGCTGACATTTCTTCGTAAAAAACTTTGTAGCGTAGACGTTGTGCAAGCCTCATGTCTGATTTTGTACGTGCTAGACGGACTTCAAGTGAACCAATCTGACCGTAAACCTTGGCTGAACGACGACGCAAGCCGATTACAGAGCATATTTCAACCAAAACTTTACTATTGTTAAGAAGCATCTGTATCTTGCAGAATATAATTTGGTGTAAGGCTGAACGCCCGTTTTTGCCGCCTGATGTCAACTTCATTTAATTGCGCTCTCTATTGTCTTAAACGATGTTAACACGCAGAAATACAATTGTCGCTGCTGCCTATAGAAATATACTTGAAATTTTTATAACTTTACCATGATTTACTCAATTCTCGCGATAAAGGCGTAAAGCCCTGAATAAAATACAAATCTTTATATAACGGGACACAGCAACCTTTTAACATCATTGAACAGCAATAAGTGTCAAATTGGCGCCCTGCCCCTGGCCATATTATATAAAGCTTTTTAAGGTAGCACGGCACATCTAGTGGATATTTTCTTCTATCATTCTGAAGAAATCATCTTCTCTGGCCTAACTATATTATCAAATTCAGGCTCTGTTACATACCCACCTTTAACAGCTTCCTCACGTAAAGTAGTACCATTGACGTGTGCAGTTTTAGCAATCTTAGCTGCATTGTCATAACCAATCTTTGGTGCAAGTGCCGTAACTAACATCAAGGAGCGTTCAAGGCCAATTCTGATATTGTCTTCTCGAGGGGTAATTCCAATAATACAGTTTTTAGTGAAAGAGACAGATGCGTCCGACATTAAGCGTACCGATTGCAGGAAGTTATAGGCCATAACTGGATTGAAAACGTTTAGTTCGAAGTGCCCTTGGCTTCCCGCAAAAGAAAGTGCAGCATGATTACCAAAAACTTGTACACAGACTTGAGTAATAGCTTCGCATTGGGTTGGGTTAACTTTACCTGGCATAATAGACGACCCTGGTTCATTCTCAGGCAAAGCAAGCTCACCAAGACCAGAACGGGGCCCGGAGCCTAAAAAGCGAATGTCATTCGCAATTTTGAACAAAGATGCCGCAACAGTGTTGATCGCTCCGTGGGAAAAAACCATCGCGTCATGCGCAGCTAATGCTTCAAATTTATTAGGAGCTGTTGTAAATGGCAACCCAGTAATGTTAGAAACTGATTGGGCGACTTTTTCTGCGAACTCCCGCGGAGCATTTAGGCCTGTTCCTACGGCTGTACCACCCTGAGCCAACTCCATGAGTTGCGGCACAGTAGATTTTATTCGGGCAATACCATTTTCAATTTGTTGAGCGTAACCAGAAAATTCTTGGCCGAGAGTTAATGGTGTTGCATCCTGAGTGTGTGTGCGACCAATTTTAATAATGTTCGACCAGTTGTCCGTTTTCTTTATGAGCTCTGTATGTAATTGTTGCAATGCAGGTATTAACGTGCGATGTATCTCAACCGCACATGCAATATACATTGCGGTTGGAAACGTGTCATTTGACGATTGACTCATATTAACATGATCATTCGGATGAATAGGTTTTTTTGAACCTTTAATTCCCCCTAACATTTCTATGGCACGATTTGCAATCACCTCGTTGGCATTCATATTGGATTGCGTTCCCGAGCCAGTCTGCCATACGACAAGTGGAAAATGTTTATCTAACTTACCTTCGATCACTTCTTGTGCAGCATTAATTATGACACCAGCAATATCTGGGCTAATTTTATCAAGCGCTAGATTTGCTTCAGCACATGCGCGTTTCACGATACCAAGAGCACGAATAATGGGTAGCGGTTGTATTTCCCATCCAATTTTAAAGTTTTCTAGGGAGCGCTGAGCTTGAGCTCCCCAATAGCAATCAGTTGCAACTTCAACGGGTCCAAACGTGTCGCTTTCGGTGCGCGTAGTGCTCATTTCTAATCCTTATAACTTTTGAAGTATAGTTAATGTAAAGGGGTGTAACGCTTTCAGATCTAATTCACCCAGTCAAATGTAGGAAAGCCAATGTCTGAATGTTCAACCCAATCATAGGCGTTATGAGCCTGTTCAAATTATTTATGCGCGTAGCATAAAACGCAAACGCTATTTTTTTCGGAACGCATCAAGACTTACGATATTAGCGCTGAGTGATTTATTCTCTGAGTCCGCATCTTCGGTTGTCTTATTTTCCTGTGCATTACCCTCAAACTTTGCTTCTGCCTTGACTAAAATGTTATGCAAGTGATTACCGCGTGCATTGTGTGGCGTTTTGTCTTTGATGACGGTTGTCTTGTCATGCACAGTCAAGTCTCTCATCTGAATCTCTGCTGATGTGGGTGAGAATGGCTCGTTATCGCCGCGGCCAGGCGTTGCAGGCGGTGATACCATGCTACCGTCTTTAGTACGTGATTCAAATTGCAATCCATAGCGCACGCTTGGATCAAAAAAAACTTTGATCGCCTCGAATGGTACAACCAGGCGCTCAGGAATACCGTCAAATGTGAGTTTAACTTCAAAGTATTCTTCACCTATAGCGAGATCCCAAAAACGATGCTGCAGAACTATAGTCATTTCATCTTCGTATCTTTCGCGCAGACGTTTTGATAGAATCACGCCTGGTATAAGAGTATCGAAAGAGATGTAGAAGTGATGATCACCTGGCAAACCCTGATTAACTGTCCGCTCTAAAACACGCCTTACGACACTACGCATTGCGTCTTGTGTCAGGGCTTCGTAATCTAGAGCATTCTCCTCGCTCGACATACCTATTCGATCCTTCACCGTGGGCGATTGTTAGTTAGTTGGAGGTTGAATCGCTTGCCATTGTATAACCACTTTTTGATCGCTGCTCTTCAACATCTGATACTATAACAAAATTAAAATAAACGGATGCTACAGTTTTATGCAAGAATCAAAATTCTTTCAATACAGTCTTACATTAAGTTGCACACTTACACAAAGATGCAACCACATTGAAGTTAGTTTCGAGACTTAAATCAAAAAGTTTAAATGTATTATTTTGTCTTTCAGCCTAAAAAAAATATACTGAAGTCATTACGATTTAAAAACGCTCCAAACTCAAGAGTTTAGAACAACATTTGAGGTATTGCGCGATTCCTTGCGTAGGTGAAACGATTTAAATATGTAAGAGAACACAATAGTTTTAATTGAAATAAGTTAGCAAGAGAGAGGCATTATGACGCAGAAAGCAATGGATAAAATGTTGAAGTTTGATCCGGCTCAGTGTGTTTGTTAGGTAATCTACGTTTGCAGTTGGTAATGTGGGATCATTTACACCATATGTCTAAAATCGTTATCCGTAACAACGCATTTGTCTTATTTTGGCTGTAAGCATAAACCGAGAGTTTTTGTATTGAGGTTCCAGATTATGCTTTTAATTGTGTTCTTTTAAGTCGTACATTTTTGATATTGCCTATAAAATACTGATTATTAATGTAGATTTGATTGGTTGCCAAGGAGGGTAAAATTGATAGCAACTGAAATCCCGCCGCAGATTTTTGATCGTCACATGCTTATACGCCATCGTGAGCGAGCTGTACTCAATAATAATATTCCCGATTTTATGCTGCATTACGTTGCGGATGACTTTAAGGAACGCCTAGATCTAGTTCGACGTAGATTTTCAACTACGCTTTGCCTTTCTGCAGCAACCGGTGTCGTTTGCAAGATGCTTCGCGAACGGCCCAGTACAAACGTTGTGATTAGTTCAGAACTATCTCTACCGCTAACTCGACTTTTACCTAAACCGGCCGTTGTGTTGGATGAAGAGTCACTTCCGCTTAAAGCGGCTGGATTTGACCTGTTGGTTTCTGCGCTAACATTACAGTTTGTAAACGATTTACCAGGCACGCTCATTCAGCTTCGACAAGCGTTGAAGCCTGACGGACTATTTTTGGGTGCTATTTTGGGTGGAGTCACATTAAACGAGCTGCGTCAGGCTACGCTAGAGGCTGAGACTGAGTTGTATGGTGGTGTATCTCCGCGAATAGCACCATTCGCAGACTTGCGCGATATTGGTAGCCTGTTACAGCGGGCGGATTTTGCTTTGCCAGTGACAGATAGTCAGACGATAACAGTTACTTATGCTTCACCACTGCATCTGATGCGCGAATTAAAAGCGATGGGCGCTAGTAATGTACTAATTGATCGCCGTTCAATACCTGCCACACGCGGTTTCTTAATGCGAATTGCGGAAATTTACACTAACAGGTTTAGTGAAAAAAATGGTCGCATCCGCGCTACATTTGAAATTTTAACCATGACTGGCTGGGCTCCACACGAGAGTCAACAAGTGCCACTTAAGCCAGGTAGTGCCCAGTCACGTTTAGCCGATGCGTTAGGTGTGGTAGAGAAATCATCATTAGAATAATGTAGTTATGCACATGGATATGGATGTTTAAAACGCATAGCTCTAAACTTTCAAGTGGCATTCATAATTTCAGGAATATTTATGAGCATAAAAATTTTGTTGTGTGTTAGCTGATGTTCATTAGTACTGAAATGTTTTTATGTCTTTTTTTAAATCAACCCAACACAATTAGATAGGCAAATAAAGCCAGAATGTAATTCTGCTATTATGATCCCGTTTTATAATCGTAGCGCTGCAACAATATCACATGAATTGCAACGATTAATTTTTTGTAATGCCGGATATCTCTAACTCGCACGTTCTATGCAAAAGTCAACAACGTCGATCATAGCTTTTTTTATTTTATTGTCAGAAAATGTTGCCATTGCATTGCGTGCGACAGAGCCATAGAAGCGCGCACGCTCTAATGAGGAGTCAATTGTTTTGTGTCGATCCACAATGCTTATAGCACGCTCCAGGTCTCCATCTCGAATCTCACCCTCTCCTAAGGTGCGTTTCCAAAATGCTCGCTCATCGTTGTTTCCTTTTCGATAGGCAAGAATCACCGCTAATGTTATTTTCCCTTCACGAAAGTCATCACCCACGTCTTTACCAAGTTTTCTGCTTTCGCCTGAATAGTCTAAAGCATCATCAACTAACTGAAATGCAATACCCAGCGATTTACCATAAGTTTTTAGTGCGGTTAGTTCCGATTCAGGTCGTTCCGCTATAGCAGCTCCAACTTCAGCAGCAGCAGAAAACAATGCGGCTGTTTTGGCACTAATTATGGCAAGGTACGAGTTTTCAGTGGTTGTTAAGTCCTTAGTTGCAGCCAGCTGCATGACTTCACCTTCAGCAATAACGGCAGCAGCATTCGAAAGTATCCTCAACGCTGAGAGAGAACCAACGTCAACCATCATTCGAAAGGCCTGACCGAGTAAGAAGTCGCCAACTAAAACGCTTGCTTGGTTGCCCCACATTAACCGAGCTGATTTTTTTCCGCGCCGAAAGTTACTTTCGTCAACTACATCATCGTGCAAAAGCGTTGCTGTGTGCATAAATTCAACGCTTGCAGCTAGACTTATATGTTTGTCTCCGGAGTAACCAGCCAATTTTGCGGATGCAATGGTCAACATAGGACGCAACCTCTTGCCACCAGAATCGATTAAATGATGAGCAAGTTCTGGGATGATATCTACATCAGAGATAGCCTTATCTAGTATAATATGGTCAACCGCGCTCATATCTTCGCTAGTTAACGCAAGAATGTTTTGCAGTTTGATGTTAGTATCATGTGTTCTGTCCGGTGGCACAAGAACGTCCAAAGTATTCTCCATGTTTGTATGCTTAGTTTAGCTTTGTTTTGAGATATAATGCAAATGTAAGATCAGAACGGTCCCCGCAGATTGCCGCATTAGTGATATATGATTATCTAAGCTTAACATCGATCAACACAAATACCAGACCATCAGCTCAATTGAGTTAATCAGAACAAAAAAATATATCCTGTTTACGTGTTTTATTGTAATAGTTAATGTAATAAAAGTGCTGCAGAGTTTTCTACAAATAACACTTAATTCGATAGGAGGTTTGTTATCACTTAGATTTCAAACATTCAGTTTTACGAAAACTTAATGCATCAATCCTTATTGGTAAATCATCTTCTAGTAATGTAGGAAATCCCGCGTACAAATGAACACTTGGCCTGAACTAACGGATGACGCTTTTTTTTCTGGAGCGATCAAGGTGTTGCAACCTCGAAAAGGATATCGTTCTGGTATTGATGCAGTTCTTTTAGCCGCAAGTTTGCACGTTCAAAATAATAAAGTGTTTAAAATTTTAGATCTTGGAGCCGGCGTTGGGGTTTCAGGTCTTTCTGTAGCAATTCGTTGTCCTAAAGTATCCATTACCTTAGTCGAAAAGCAAAGAATACTATCAGAGCTTGCAAAGCGTAACATTAGCCGCAACCAATTTGAAGACCGTATGACCGTAAAACAGGTTGATCTTTTGGATGTTAATGCAATTGATACGCTTTCTGGTTCTAATGGCCGGGAGTATTTTGATCATGTGATTTCCAATCCGCCATTTTATGACGCGCACAAGATTATGAAGTCAAAAAATACTTTAAAAGCAGAATCAAATTCAATGTTACGTGGTGCTTTGAAAGGCTGGGTAGAATTTATGGCTGAGGCTACTAAACCAGGTGGTTCAGCAACTGTTGTTCATCTCGCAGAACGTCTTGGCGAGATTTTGCAGTATTTTGCTCTACATTTTGGAAACATAAACATACAAATACTCTATCCTCGGAAGCATGAGAAAGCGAGTCGTGTACTTGTTCGCGGAATTCGTGGTAGCCGAGCGCCGATGCACATTAGTCCAGGAATTGTTTTACATTCAAACGACAACGCATATTGCCCGCAGGTAGAGCGAGTTTTGCGTGAGCCTGTGGAATGGCCTATATGGAATAAGTTAAATTAGATTATTTGGTTAATCACTGAATTTCTGGATTTTAAGTTTCTGAGTACAATGAAAGTTTGAATAATAAAGTCTATAGGATAAACCAATGTGGCCTATGAAATCACGACCAACGGTGCCTGTTTTAAGATTATGCGGTCCTATAGGCACTGCAGCGCCTATGCAATCCGCATTGACCAGCACACTTCTAGCTGGGCCTATTGAAAAAGCTTTTACTATTTCACGCTGTCCAGCGGTAGCAATAGCAATCAATTCCCCAGGGGGGTCACCAGTGCAATCTAACCTTATCCTCAAGCGTATCAGGCAAATGGCTGAGGAAAAGAAGAAGAAAGTTTATGTTTTCTGCGAAGATGTTGCCGCGTCAGGTGGATATTTCATTGCAATTGCAGGAGATGAAATTTACGCTGATGTCTCTTCTATCATTGGGTCTATAGGAGTTATAGCAGCTGGATTTGGGTTCGATAAAGCAATTAAAAAACTTGGAATCGAACGGCGCGTATATACGGCAGGTTTAAATAAATCAATTCTTGATCCTTTTAAACCTGAATGTCCTAGTGATGTTGAACATATAAAGAAAATTCAGGAAGATATTCATGATACATTCATTGGGATTGTGAAGGATCGTAGGGCTGGTAAACTTAAGGGTATCGATAGTGAACTATTCTCGGGCGCCTTTTGGACAGCGCCACGAGCTTTAGAGTTTGGTCTTATTGACGGTATTAGTGACATTCGCAGTAAAATGCGTGAGGTTTATGGTGACAAGGTGCGTTTGAAGCATATCCCTGTTTGTAGCAGTGGTCTACTAAGTCGCTTATATAGGCGCTCTGACTCAGTCATTGAAGAGAGTTGCGCGTTAATGGGCGGATCTCTAAGTGATAAATTTCTATCTACCTTCGAAACTCGCTTAATGTGGTCACGCTTTGGTTTATAATACACTGTTATCAATTTTTGACTTTCGAATCTAGGAGTTATACATGCCACAATTGATTGCCCTTGCTATGGCTAGCGCGTTAGCTTACACAGGCTACCGATGGATTTCGAAATATCGGAAACGTAAATTCCGAATGACACACGCTCGTAACAAAGAGCCTGACCAACCGCGAGATCTAGGCGAGCTTTGTTGGGATGAAACTGATGGTGTCTATCGTCCACGACGTTAAATCTGATGCTAGCGATTCTTTTACTACTGGTATTTAAAAGGTGTTGAAGGTTTAACTTCAAGTTGAAAAAGAAATTGTTAAAATAACTAAACATAGCCTGTTACGTAACTTGTTTTAGAGATTGGTTCTGCATGACAAAACAAATAGTAGAACATTCTGGATTTTCGTCAATTACTAAGCTTCGGCCCCTTGATTCTTTTCAAGATCTTATATTAACATTGCAGCATTATTGGGCTTCGTGCGGTTGTATTGTTCTTCAGTCGTATGATATGGAAGTTGGTGCTGCAACTTTTCATCCTGCCACAATATTGCGTTCGCTTGGCCCAAAAAGTTGGAATGCCGCCTACGTTCAGCCCTCGCGTAGACCAAAAGATGGGCGTTATGGTGAAAATCCTAATCGTCTCCAACATTATTATCAGTTTCAGGTAATTATGAAACCATCACCTGACAACATTATTGATCTTTACCTGGCTAGTCTTAATGCGATTGGTATTGATACGAAAGTGAATGATATTCGATTTGTGGAGGATGATTGGGAAAGTCCAACTCTAGGCGCATGGGGGCTTGGTTGGGAGGTATGGTGTAACGGAATGGAGGTGACTCAATTTACCTATTTCCAACAAGTTGGAGGGATAGAATGCAGGCCAGTTTCGTGCGAAGTTACTTATGGTCTAGAGCGTCTTGCTATGTATGTTCAGGGGATCGATCGTGTCTATGACCTAAATTTTAACGGTTATCAAGACGAGCGCAAGCTCACTTATGGCGATATTTTTTTGCAAACTGAGCGGGAATACTCAAACTTTAACTTTTATTACGCTAACACAGAAATGTTATTTAAGCATTTCAAAGATGCAGAGGCTGAATGCCAATCTATTCTGCAATCCGGAGCTAGAGATAGTTGCATAGAAGTTGTAGAAAAAGGTAAGCATGATATTATGACTCAGCCAGCTTATGATCAGTGCATCAAAGCTAGCCATATTTTTAATTTACTTGATTCACGAGGAGTGATATCAGCAACTGAGCGACAGAGCTACATTTTAAGAGTACGTGAACTTGCGACAGCTTGTTGCAATTCTTGGCTGGAAAGTCAAGCTAGAGGGGGCATACAACAATCTTGACTTATAGCTAAATTAGGCTGGGTCGGCCAACATTTGCAGTTGATGCACGATAATGTTTCCTCACAAAGGGTAAACAAGCATATTTATTTCTTCAGATTTTTATGACTTTACTTGTTGCTTTTATATTGAAAATCAATGTTTCGGTCTAATAACATGATATTATTAGTATGATTAGGCTGTCTTAGAAATAACGCATGAAACATCAACCTAAATAAGGTTACAAGAGATTTTCAATGTCCGAACTTTTAATTGAACTTTTATCAGAGGAAATTCCTGCACGAATGCAACTGCGCGCTGCAGAAGATCTTGAGCGTCTGGTCCTCTCTGGTCTAAAAAAACTTGGGCTAGAGGTCGGTGTGGCTAGATCTTTCGTCACTCCTCGTCGTCTAGTACTTGTCGTTGAGAATGTTCCAGTAAAATCACCTACTTTGCTGGAGAGGCGTAAAGGACCTAAGGTTGGCGCGTCGGATGAAGCAATAACTGGATTTATGCGCGGAACAGGAATAAAGTCTATCGATGATGCAGATACCGTATATATTCCTAACAAAGGTGAATTTTACGTTGCTTGTATTGAAATACAAGGCCGCCCTGCTATTGATATAATTAGCGAATTAATACCTGCAGTATGTTTCAATTTTCCTTGGCCTAAATCAATGCGGTGGGGCAGCTTCGATTTTTACTGGGTGAGGCCTTTACACAGCATATTGTGTATCTTGGACGGTATAATTGTCCCGTTTAATATTAGCAACGTGCAGAGTGGAAATACTTCACGTGGTCACCGTTTCTATAACCAAGAGACATTTGTAGTTAAAACATTTGAGGAATATATCACGAAACTCGAGGCTAACAAGGTAATTCTATCCTTCTCCAACCGGGCAAAAATGATCGCTCAGCAAGCTAGTTCTGTCGCAGCAAACTCAGGTCTAGAACTAGTTGATGACGAGTCCTTAACACGTGAGAATGCAGGTCTTACAGAATGGCCGACAGTTTTGCTAGGCACATTTGACAAGGCTTTTCTTGATGTTCCCGAGGAGTGTTTGATCACCTCGATGAGAGCGCATCAAAAATGTTTTTCATTACGCGATCCTTCTACCGGTAAGCTAGCTAATAAGTTTCTTGCGGTTACGAACCTGATAACGGAGGATGGTAGTGACCGAGTTGTTGCAGGGAATGAGAGAGTCATTCATGCACGGTTAGCTGATGCTAAGTTTTTCTGGGATACGGATCTTAAACAGTCTTTAGATGATATGGCAGCCGGGCTTGAAGTAGTTATATTTCACCAAAAACTAGGTTCGCAAAAGAAACGTACCGAACGAATTACAGAATTGTCGATAGAACTTGCATTATTAGTGGGTGCGTCGGTAGAAGAGTGTCGGTATGCAGCTCAACTTTGTAAGGCTGATCTTTTGTCAAATATGGTTGGTGAATTTCCTGAGCTACAAGGGATCATGGGGGGGTATTACGCTAATCTAGCTGGTATAAAAAAAAGTATTTCGACTGCAATTGCTGAACATTACAAACCTAAGGGTTTAATAGATACTGTTCCAAAACAACCAGTTTCCATAGCGGTTGCGCTTGCGGACAAATTAGATACTTTAGTGGGGTTTTGGAAAATTGGTGAAAAACCAACTGGTTCCGGTGATCCTTATCAGTTGCGTCGAGCAGCTTTAGGTGTAATCCGTATCTGTTTGGAGAATAATTTAAGGTTAGGCCTCACTACTCCCATCAAAAAAGTTCTTAAATATCTTGAGCAACAAGGTGTCAGCAACGTCTCTGTTAATAACAAAAAAGTAAGGGATGTATCTCAAGAAGTTTTAAATGATCTACTATATTTTTTCTGTGAGCGCTTAAAAGTGTATCTTCGCGGACATGGCATGCGACCTGATTTGATCGATGCGGTATTTTCAATTGGCGGTGATGTTGACATAGCTCTAACTGTGAAACGAGTAGTTGCTCTTAGAAAGTTTCTTGCAACCGATGATGGTGTGAATTTGCTAACTGGGATAAAGCGAGCCATCAATATTCTAACTATTGAAGAAAAGAAAGACGGAATTTCTTTCAATGGTACACCGGACCGTAGTTTGTTTCAAGATATTGCAGAAAGTACTTTGTCACAGATCGCTGCCGATGTTAAACTAAGAGTATTCATAGCAATAAAAGTGGAGGACTTTGAGGCTGCGATGCAAATTTTGGCAAGTTTACGAGCTCCGGTGGACCATTTCTTTAAGCACGTCAAGGTGAACGAAGATACTCAAGCTGTGCGTGCCAACCGTCTTAAGATACTTTCTGAAATACGTAACTCTACTGAGCAAATAGCTGATTTTTCTAAAATCACAAGCTATGCTAAGTAATTAGCCATTTAATCTAAGTTTTTTTGCTGTTTAGCAACTCAAGTAGTTTTGATTATCATGAGAAGTCAAATAAAGGTTATTCTAAGCCTTGTTCTCTGAATGTTTATTACAGATTATAGATTCCTTTAGCAGGTTTGCTGTTTGCTCATCATTACTAAATTCCGAGAAGTAATAGGAGATTAGTATCTATTAAAAAATTACTAATCTCTAGTTTTTATTAACACAATCTATACCAATTTAGTTATTAGGGATATCTATCAAGGCAAAGTTTAATTTTGGAATTGTGATCTTCAACATGAAGAAAGTAATTCACAAGGAAACGTGTTTCACATTAATAATTAGAATACTTTCTATATAAACGAGTGCTCTTCTGAGAAAAGTTTAGTAAATTTTTCTCGAGAATAGTGTTTTTGTGCATTATTCCTGATTCTCACCCGAACATAATAAGAGACACGCACACAAATAATTTGCTATTGCTTTAATTTTATAACTTTTCTCTGATACCGTTGCAATTACTGTGCTAACTTACTTATCGATGCCGACAAGAAGTGTTATCCAGGTATCGTAATCGTTAACATGATTGTGAACATGGAAGATAAAAAATACACAGAGCCATCCATCAAGTCACCTAGACAGTCTTTATTCAAGTCAGGGTAAAATTCTGTGTGGAGTCTTTTAGGCTTTACATCAGTTTGTTCATCTCATGACTTTTATGATCATAGCAACAGTTTCTCTGTCAACAAACTAGCAATATTGTATGGATCATTAGGTTGTCTGAGGTTCAATAATCGCGGGAAAGCTCAGTTGTCTGTTATCCTGATTGCTTTTTTGTAGTAATCCTAATTATTGACCATTACTTTGTTATTCATGATGGTCTTACTGGCTAATTGTCTTGGTGTTCTAGAAATATTAGAAATTTTTAGGCTTTGATGGGAGATTCTGATGTAGCATTAAGAGTTTGTTGATTGATGTCCTCAAAACTAGAATTAAGTAATGATTCTGATTGTCATTAATTACAGGGACATCAACTATGAATGACATACAATTATACGAAAGAGCTATAACGCTACGTCTTCTCCGCCTAGTTATGCTTTTATCATCCGCAATTGTCTTCGGTTCGTGCGCTAAGAGTAATGGTGAAGATGTTTTTAATCTGGGGTTGCTAACGGTAAGTACATTCCCATCGGATACTTCTGATATGGAGCCTGAACAAGCTATTGAGTATTATGGCAGCCTTTACAGTACGAATCCTAAAAGTAAAAAAAATGCATTGCTTTATGCTGCTGCCCTCAGGGAAGGCGGCCAAAAAGCACGAGCTGTGTCTGTATTGCGCACTGCATCTGCATATCATGCTAAGGATTTGGAATTTCTCTCAGCTTATGGTCGCACTACGTTGGACAATGATGAAACCAATGCTGCCATAAAAATTTTAGCAAAAGCAGATGACCCTAAACACCCCGATTGGCGTACTGTATCTGCGCGAGGTACAGCCTATGCGAAACTTGGCAGATATCAAGACGCAAGCCAACAGTTCGAACGAGCACTCAAACTAGCACCTCAAAACCCATCAGTCATGAATAACTTGGCTATGGCAAAAGCTGCAAACGGAGATTTAAAGCTCGCGGAAGCTTTACTACGAAAAGCTAGTCAGATGCCAATAATTGATCCTAAAGTTAAACAAAACCTTGGTCTTGTACTTCGTCTTCAAGGAAGAACTATAACAGAAGAAAAATAAATACTTACCAAACTGATATCTTAGTACGCTTTTTTTTCGTTCTGTTTTTAAAAAATAAAGTTAGGTTGCAGCCTTAGGAAAATGTTTTCACGAACAAATAACTAGTAAGTTAAAATTTACCTGTTTTTCAGTTTGAGTTCCACTAGCTTTCAAGAGGCTTACAAAAAGTCATATAAATTATATTATTGTGATATTAGAAATTGCCTAGTTTTAAACTACAACTACACTATAAGCATGAAGCTATTTAAAATATAAATATATAACTAGGAATTTAACTTGCCAGAATTAATAAAGATTATTGACTTCCAATATTCACTAACAATATTTTTTGTCGGAGCTTTGGCGCTAGCAAAAAATTTATCTCTGCGTGAAATTTGACCTACGTATTTTCAACTAAGGCAAAAATACGGTAAAAGAAGTTGTGAGTAATTTACTTTTAAATATATTCCAAGCTATAGGGACATGAATAAGAGTGTGATCAAATCATGTATTTAAAATAGCGTTTCAAAATTATGAGGGTTCAGAGTTGTATAAATTTTTAAGTTCGATAAATAAAATTGTCAATTAATACTAAAGCAACATTCAATTTTGATAGCTAAGGCTGTCGCTGTTAAAATTTTGCACGCTGGCAAGTGTCATAAGCCTAAACTATTGCTGTGCACAATGAAAGATTTGTTACAGTGATTCTTTCAGATATAATTTCTCTTAAGGATCACTTATAACGAAGTAGGATGTATAACTAATTTTTTTAATTCGTGATACTTTTTTCTTCCAATAGTGCGTTACCCATCTCAGAATTAAACTGACAATCTTTTTTTAGCAATACAATCAATATTAGACTTACAATAACGTATTATCTAAAGAATTTCTAATATACTCATCAGAACTGATAGAGCAAGCAATACATCCTAATAGGCACAGTCAACTAACCTATTAAGAGTAGCCTAATTTCAGACTAAAAGACATTAATATTAATATGAGTGCAATGAGTATGACTCTTTCAAAGCAAAAATTTTTGAACGAGAGGAAATTAGAAAAGCTTAGTGGTAGCCTCCGTAACAAGTTAATACCTATATTGATATTGGCAGTGATTTTCAGCCTAGTCACTTATGTTGCCTTTTATGCGGTGGAACCACTTTATTCCTCCGAAGCACGGCTCGTGCTTAAAGTTAAATCCACACACGTTCAGGGTTTATCTGACATTTCACAAAAAAAACTTCTCAACGCACACGTCGATAAACTTCAATCATCTAATATACTTTTAGCCGTAGCTCACACTCTTGAACCGTCAGAAAAACAAAAATTTCTTTTAAATAATTCAGAGCCTAACAATGTTATTGAAAATCCTATTAATGGTAGAGTAGTAGGTGCAATTCGTAATCGTTTAAAAGTGTATGCTGCGCCAGGCGACAGTTACATATCTATTAATATGCAATCCTATAGCAAAGAGTTTGCGGTAAATTTTGTTGATAATTTGGCGAGCATGTACAGTGAAGCTCTAGCCAATTATGTCGTTCATAGTAATCAACAGGCCAAGGATAATTTACAGATCGATAAGCTGCGTGCTGACATTAAGGTGATCAAAGATCAAATAAGCGAAGTTCGTAAAAAGCATAGTTACTATTCATCATCAGAATCATTGGGGTTTGATAAAGATCGTATAAAAAAACTAAATGAAAGGCTTCAAATAATTACCATTAAACGTGATGCAACAAGATCTCAGTGGGCAGCTGTACAGGCTATTATTAAAAGTGATGAAATTAAATATTTTAATAAGAAAAAACTCTCAAAGGTCATTTTAAAGTTAATGTTACAGTACGATGACGTAAAAAGTCAAATCATTGAGGCGCGCACTTTGTTTACTGCTGTTCACCCAATTATACGGACATTAAAAGCAGATTTAGAAAGAATAAGAGATCTGATACTGGAACAAGTAAAAAAAACTAAAGTTAAACTCCAAAAAGAACTTGAAAAGGCTAATCGAGAAATCAAATCACTTCACAATAAAATTGATCTGCTAGCATTAGAGCGAGCTAGTTCAGACAACATTAAGATTAAGTTAGAGACAATGCAGAAGAACTTTAGATCTAAACGCTTAAAGCTTACGCATCTTGAGCAAAAGTATAAAAATTATAAAACAATTACTGTACCGAATGATATTCCAATTACAGCAAAGATCATCTCATCAGGTGAAGAAAATATCACATCTATATCTCCTCCTAAATTCGTGTACACGATATTTACAATGTTAGCGACTTTTACATTTGGAATTGCAGTTGTTTTGGCCAAAGAAGCTGTATCCGGTTATGAATATAAGCTTTCTCAGCCTAAAGCTTTCAATGCAATTGTTAGTAAAATTTGTCCTTGGAACAATTTGTTTCGCATTAATTCAAAATATGCTGAAATGCAAGAGACTTACTTAGGCATATGTGCTGATTTAAATGCTGATGGCAATAAAGTAATAACTAGTATCGGTAATATTATTATTGAAAGGAGTAAGAATACTTCCAATTATCGCACTGTCATAACCGGAGATCATCAAGTCATAGATGCATCAAGAGAAGGCATTTTACTTGCTCAATTTTTAGGTAGGGCAAACTTAAAAGTTGCTATAATTGATTTAAATACTAAAGGTGAAGTGGGTGCTGATCAGTGTGGTGTTGTATCAAAGGCAGGAATATTCGATTTATTAAAAAATTCTGCACATTTTAAAGATTTAGTGTCTAGTGTACCTGGAGGTGAATTTGACTATATCTCTACTGGTAATAATTCAGAATTTGATGATCCTGATTTAGATATAGTTGGTTTCAACGCAATTATTGATGCTCTTCATGAAATATACGATCACATTATAATTATGGGATCTTTTAATACTACGCAAAAATTATTATACGTTGTCAAAGGTTGTTTAGATACGCTTATAGTTGTGACTAGAAATACAACAGGATCAGAATTGATAGAATATGGGATGGATACCTTTGCTGGTTTCGATGTTTCTAAGATAGATGTGATGTCGTGTCTAAAAAGAGAGCCGGCGAAAAGCTATGAAGATATAAAAACACTCTAATAAGCCTAAGTTAGGGTGATCCGTTGAGCGTTTAACTGTCGATATCTGAAACTGAAAAGTTTTTCATTAGCTCTTTCATAGAATAACACACACAAACAGAAACACTCTTAGCTAGGCATTTATTTAATCCGGTCGCTGCATCCACCAAATAATAATACCGGCTGGTATTGTCCAGAAAAAACCCGCTATAAGGTAGTATAAAACCTCAATGACTTTACTAGAATTCACTTGAAGAACAATAGCTACCAGCATAGCGAGTAACACGTAAATAGATAAAAAAATAAGAAGAGTAACAGTGCCTATAAATTTGCGTAATCTGATATTCATTTCGTTTTCCAATTTTATGACTTTGCCATTATGTGGAATGTCTCCAATAAAAAGTACTGGTCGTACTTGCTTCCGTAGACTGATGATGATACCTTTCCAAATAAAATTTCTCTGTCTATCGGCAACTTGGCTTCGACCTATTTGAATTGCTAGTTTGGCTCATTCTGTTACAACTTGCACAATCAGACACTTTGTTTCTGATCAGTATCCTAGTACGCTATTGAAGTTAATAACTTGTATGAATTTAGACTATCGTCTTATCAATTTTCTGACGAATTTTAGCTATTCTAGAATTTGAAATCTCTGCCATAATTGTTGGAGTGAGCTCTAAACCAATACGGATCGTAAATATTGTTGCTAAGACTAAATACTATAATAATAACATTTGTGGTGCAGCCATTAAGGCGAATTATTCGCGCTTGATCAACACATATTTAAGAAATTTACTAAATTAATTGCCCGCTAGTTGCAAAACTTTATTGGTCTCTTATTTCTTTGAGACTTATCCATCATTAATTGTATTCGTCAATCTATCCCAAGCATAAGTTTGACGTTTTGCACAGCAGCACCAGACGCACCTTTGCCAAGGTTATCTAAACGAGCTACCAGGACGACTTGATTTTTTTGAACATTACCAAATACACGTATTTCGAGTTTATTAGTACCATTTAAAGCCTCTGGAGATATTTTACCATTTAATGTTTCATAGTCGCCATTAGGATCTAAGACAGAAATGCAACTAGACTCGATGTAGTGAGTGGCTAAAATATGCTGAATTTCTGAGGCTGTTGTTTTACATTCTAGAGTATTAAGGTGTAAAGGAATATAGATCAACATTCCCTGTCGAAAATTTCCAACAGATGGAATGAAGATTGGCGGCTGTGTTAAGTTCGTGTATTTTTGCAACTCTGGTATATGTTTATGTGTAAGCGTCAAACCGTAAAGCTCAAAGGGGGAAGCTTTGCCTTGCGTATGGGCATGGATCATAGATTTACCACCCCCAGAATAGCCTGATATTGCATTAATGGTAATTGGGTAATTTCGTGGTATGACGCCTTCGTCTATAAGTGGACGTAATAATGCTATTGCACCTGTAGGGTAGCAGCCAGGATTGGTGAGACGTTTAGCTTTTTTAATTCTCTCTTTTTGTTTATTGTTTAGCTCTGGAAAACCGTAAACCCAACCTTCGTCGACACGGTGGGCAGTTGAGGTGTCAATAATTTTCGGCCTACCTGTGGTTAACGTATCAATAAGTCTAACTGTCTCATACGCGGCGGCATCGGGTAGGCATAAGACAACTAAATCCACCTCTTCTAACAAGACTTTTTTTGCTAAAGGGTTTTTGCGTTCTCTGTTTGCAATGACGCGCAAATTTATATTCGGCATATTTACCAAATGTTCTCGAATTTTCAGCCCTGTTGTCCCAACTTCACCATCGATAAATATTGCCGGCATATAAGACATAGCAGATTGACCTCCTGAATGTTTTACGGTGTTGTGGAACTTAGGATCTAACAATCTAGAGAATTTAAGAGACGAATTAGTAAACTATTTGAGATACTTGTTACAAAATTTCACCTAACTTGGGTGCTTTTATCATTATGTTAACGTTACAACTACTTGTTGTATAGAATTTTTACGAAAGTCTTGCACACAACAATTATTTCAATACTGGTGTATCAAATTGTTGTTAGTGAAAAAATGTTAAGGAAAATTTTACAACTCAGCAATTTAGGACAAATTATAAACTTAGTCGTTGAATTGCGAATTCTGTAACTTTGTTATAACGATAGAAAGAAAAGTTTTTAGTTGAGGGGGAGGTGGAGATTCGTGTTATTTTTAAGTTGCTAAATAATGGAGCTAGTAACAATATTTTGTTCATCTCCAATTATATACAAGTATGGGTGTGTAATACTAAAACAAGGTTTGTAAAATAACTGTGAGCGAACATTATTCATTTGTGTAAATATTGTACTACGTAGCGCAAATTTGTAACAATAGTGAGTTGAAGATCATATAACTTAAATTCAAAATTCTAGTTTTGAAAGTTATATTGAATGTTACTTGATAGTGCACGGTTTATGTCCTTAGCTCCTAGAACCATTTTTATTTAATGATGGCTCGAACTAATTTAGCAAAAGGGCCAGGTGTATTTTAGGTATGATTCTAAAGGCATTAAAATTGCTCGCGCTGGATGACTTGGTTTTTGGTTGAAAATACTTTTGACATGCCTATATCGTCGCCTTACCTTTATAAGCTTTAGTATGCAGCAAATACTTTAGTTATGTGGGTGCATGTGCTATTTGAAAGCTTTGGGTCATTAGAGTTTATTTTTTACTTACTGTATTGCGAACAAGAATAAATGTTAATTATATAAGCGTGAAAATTTGTTCGTCACGTATATCTTTTTAAGATATTGATATGTGACCGCGGCTATTTCATATAATCAATATTATGTGTTACCTATAATGGTACTTATATTTACAATTGTTTTTGACATTCAATTTAGAGAAAAATTCTTGTTTGACTTCTTTGTGGAGACTAAGACTTAAAATAGTTATAGTTTGAACCATATGAGTATATCTTTAATTATTATGAGCCTGCGGCGTTGTTAGTTTTTTAAAATAAGGATCGAGCTTTGCAATGAAATTGCGTAATATTGCGATTATAGCGCATGTTGACCATGGTAAGACAACCATTATAGATGCTTTGTTGAAACAGTCTGGTGTATTTCGTCATAATCAATATGTAGCCGAGCGTGCTATGGACACTAACGATCTAGAGCGCGAGCGTGGTATTACCATTTTGGCAAAGTGCACATCTCTAGTTTGGGACGGAATACGGATCAATATTGTTGATACTCCAGGTCATGCAGATTTTGGTGGAGAGGTAGAGCGCATTCTAAATATGGTAGACGGTGTAGTTGTGCTGGTTGATGCTTCGGAAGGGCCGTTGCCACAGACTAAATTCGTCCTTTCTAAAGCTCTTAAGCTTGGAATGAGACCTATCGTTGCGATTAATAAGATCGATCGTCCAGACGAGCGTCACCAAGATGTTTTGAACGAAGTTTTTGATCTTATTGCTAATTTAGACGCGACCGATGAGCAACTAGATTTTCCGGTATTGTTTGGCTCAGGTAGGGATGGTTGGATGGCAAAACAACCAGAGGGCCCAAAGCAAAATCTTGCTCCAATGCTTGATCTAATCCTAAAGCACGTCCCATCACCAAAATTAGAAGATGGTGGATTTAAAATGCTTGCCACCACGCTTGAATCTGATCCTTTCATGGGTCGCATCCTAACAGGGCGTATATCCTCAGGTACAGTGAAGCCAGGGCAGGCTATTAAGTCTTTACGCCATGATGGTACTACGATCGAAAGCGCGCGTGTAACGAAAGTTTTAGCATTTCGAGGGTTGGAACGTCAGCCTATCGAAGTGGGAGAAGCTGGTGACATTGTTGCGATAGCAGGCATTGCTGAGACCACAGTTGCTGATACGTTGTGTGATACATCTGTCAATAAACCCTTACCCGCTCAGCCTATAGATCCACCAACTTTAAGCATGTTGTTCCGCATTAATGACGGACCATTTGTGGGTAAAGAAGGTGATAAGGTACAATCTCGTGTGATACGTGATCGCCTATTAAAGGAAGCAGAGCGAAATATTGCAATTCGAATTTCTGAGACTGAGGATAAAGATTCCTTTGAAGTGGCTGGTCGCGGCGAGCTGCAGTTGGGTGTTCTAATCGAAACAATGCGTCGTGAAGGTTTTGAGCTCACTGTTTCGCGGCCTAGAGTCGTGTTT
Source organism: Hyphomicrobiaceae bacterium (assembly GCA_013214245.1). Classification (GTDB taxonomy): domain Bacteria; phylum Pseudomonadota; class Alphaproteobacteria; order Rhizobiales; family Hyphomicrobiaceae; genus Tectiglobus; species Tectiglobus profundi. Next base: position 8,090 of record JABSQE010000143.1, on the reverse strand, counting down.
AAAACAACAGATGATGGTCAGCGCCTTGAGCCATTGGAGGAAGCAATTATCGATGTCGATCAAGAATATTCAGGAGCAGTCGTTCAGAGGTTGTCCGAGCGCAAAGGTGACCTTATGGAGATGCGTTCATCAGGTGGAGGACGACAAAGATGCGTGTTTCTAATTCCGACACGTGGACTGATAGGATATCAGTCTGAGTTGTTGACTGCCACTCGTGGAACTGGAATTATGAATAGGATTTTCCATTCTTACACACCATATAAAGGCGATATAATAGGCCGGCGTAACGGTGTACTTATTTCTAATGCGATTGGCGATGCTACTGCTTATTCTTTGTTTTATCTGCAAGATCGCGGTCCTATCATGATCACCCCCCAAACTAAAGTGTATGAAGGTATGATTGTTGGCCAGCACAACAGAGATAACGACCTTGTTGTTAATGTGATTGAGAATAAAAAACTCACTAATGTTAGGGCATCTGGAAAAGATGATGCGCTTTCTTTAATTCCTCCGATGATATTATCTCTTGAGGGGGCAATGAGTTACATAGAAGACGATGAATTGGTAGAAGTAACACCACATAACATTAGACTACGTAAGCGCTGGTTAGATCCTAATGAGCGTAAGAAGCGCCAAAAATCACGTTAAAGGAACGTTTTATTACAAATTATTTTATTGAGGATTGGCATTTTCTGATTATATGGTCAGCTAAGTCAAATCAATAAAATTGGTAGGTACCATTATTGTATTGAGCTCAGCTTAAAACTTTAACCCAAATGATCATACTTAACAGCTCGTCTAAGATGTTTGTTATGCTAAATAGTCGGCCCAGTTTTAATAATTTAGACAAAACACTTGCTAATTCAACAAGTTAAAATCAGAAAATATTTGAATAAGCTTAATTTTCCCGAAGATGAGTTTATAAATAGATTTAATTAGAGTTTTATTATCTTTATAATGTTCTTTGGCGTTTCTCTCTATCTTGTGAGGGCTTGATTTAAAAGGTTATAATCGCTTTTAGTAATTGTAAGATAGAGAGTTTTTGAGATTGTAGTATAGTTATTTAAACTTCTTAGTTAGAGTATCGAAACTCAATTGAAAACTTTCGCGTGATGTATTTATCTGGCTATAGTATTATTCGGGGAACAATTTTAATTGTTTAGATAGCTCCTCTTCTAGTGGTTGCTCTTTATGTTTTTATAAAAAGTAATTAACTTTTTTAACTTTAGTTCGGATTTTAAATGCGGGAGAGATGTCACTGATACGCTTATCGCTCTTTCAACGAAATCGCTCTGATAAATGCTCATTTGAATATCACTTGCATGGTAAGTTGGCAAAGATTTTCTTGGTCAACATCTTGTTGTTTGAGTTTATGGAAAGATAATAATTAAATATCATAAGTACTAATCTCAGCATATTGATTATAATCTTAATAAGATAACGGATTAAATCCATTAAATAGTTTAAGTTCTAGTCTTAAAGAACATATTATTAATAATAACTTCCAATTGGCTATGTTATGTAGTGTTCAAGTCGGAATCAGATTTTAGACCTGCTCTAATTTTGAAAATTATAACCTGAACACTAGCTGCTTTCTGAGACGTTTCAATTGTGTTGAAGAGGTACCTAAATACACTTGGTATGTCTGTAAATGGAGGAGTACAGCGTGCAAATTTGGCAGGTGATCCTACTTGGATTTGTAGAAGGGTTAACGGAATTCATTCCGGTTTCCTCAACGGGACACTTATTATTAGCGGGTTACTTCTTAGGTTTTGATTCACCCAGAAAGAGTTTTGAAGTCCTTATACAGTTAGGTGCTGTACTTGCAATCCTATCTATTTACGTTTCTAAAATTTTTGGATTACTCATAAATTTTCCACATGATGCCCGTGCTCGACAGTTCATTCTAAATGTGATCCTCGCATTCTTACCGGCAGCTGTCATTGGTGTGCTTGGACACGAATTGATTAAGTCCAATTTCTTCCAAGATCTTGAATTAATCTGTGTGTCATTGATAGTTGGCGGTATAATCTTGATGGTAGTTGACAGTATGAAGCTTAACACCAAATATCATGATACTGTAGAGTATACACCGTGGTTGTGCTTTAAGATTGGTATTTTTCAGTGCCTTGCAATGATACCTGGCGTGTCACGCTCAGGAGCTACTATAGTAGGAGCTTTGTTAATGGGGTCAGATAAAAGATCTGCCACTGAATTCAGTTTTTTTCTTGCCATGCCAACAATGGTAGGCGCATTTAGTTTCGATCTCTACAAAAACTGGTCAATTCTAAAACCTGATATTGCAGTAAGTATCTCAATTGGTTTTATTGTGTCATTCGTTGTGGCTTTATTAGTTGTGAGATGCCTTCTTAATTATGTAAGCCGTTTTGGTTTTAAGTTATTCGCTTTTTGGCGAATCTTTGTAGGAATTATAGGCTTTTTAAGTATTAATACAATTACATAATTAAAATTTTTAATAAATCGAGCAGGTGACTTAGACATCTCAATATAACCGTATAAAACGAGACAGGCTCGGCTATGCGGCACAAAATGCTGCGGAGGGTTGCGTCAAAACTCCCACAACATCCTGAATACTAGAAGATGATCTTAGATATTTACATACTTTTGGTTCTCGTAGTAAACGTGAAATTCTGGCTAAAGCTTTCAAGTGATCACCGCTGGCATGGCCTGGTGCAAGCAGTAGGAAAATTAGGTCAACAGGTTCGTTGTCAAGAGCTTCAAAGTCTATTGGTTTGTTTAGTCGGGCAAATATGCATTTGATATGATCAAAATCCCTAAACTTAACATGTGGTACAGCAATACCTTTTCCTAAACCTGTGGAGCCAAGTCTCTCTCTTTGCAAAAGGGTCTCAAAAATAACGCGCTGTGAAATATAACTTAACTCTTCAGCTTTTATTGCTAACTTTTGTAAGCACTGTTTTTTAGTATTTGCTTGCAAAGGCATTATTATATGATTGTATGCTATAAGATCGCCTAGATCCATCGTTTTAAAGTTCCTCCGTAAAAAGAAATCTTTTATAACTTTTCAGTCTTAACATCGGCCGGATCGATCCACCCGATATTACTATCATTGCGCTTATAAACAATGTTAATCGCATTGTTAGTCAAATTGCGAAATATTAAAAATATCTCTTCGGTCAACTCTAATTGCATAACTGCTTCGCTTACATTCAACAACTGAATGGGTCGTTTCATTTCCGCAATTACAAGCGGGTCATTTGGAATGTTTTCGTCATCAGCATCCTCCTCAGACGGTTGTACGACATAACTCACAGCGGAGTAGGTTTGGGATTTTATTTTTTTGCGAGTGAAATTAGAATGATAGTCTTTTAGACGTCTCTTGTATCTACGAACCCTCTTGTCTAGCCGCTCAAGCGCATTGTCTGCGCTAGAATATGCATCAGAAGATTCACCTTGCGCTTCCAGTAACAAACCAGTTTGCAGCATTATTGAACATTTTGTTCGGAAGCGTCCATTCTCTTTTGAAACCCGTAAATGACCCGATATTTCATAACTGATGTACTTCTCTAAGACACTTCGTGTACGCTCTATTAAATAGTTCCTCAGAGAATCTCCAATTTCGATACTCTTTCCTGTTATTTGTATTGTCATACTTAACTTCCCAAATTATCCTATATACTTCCGACAATATAGCATATTAGATACTAATTTCTCTGCCACGTTTTGCACAGAGGAATTAGAGATATATGATTAATAATCGTATGTGTTAACTATTAATCATTCCATTATATGAAGTGTACATTCAACTAATCTCAAGGGAACCACAGATTGTTAGCTAGTTAAACTGCCTGTTTTTTAAGCTCTATCATCAAAGTTAATTTCTGTGATCTCACAAGGAGATATGGCAATAACTATTCATAAGCTTATTTTCTCTTTCACTCTTTGCGTATATCAATAGTGTCTAGATGAATTTTAAAAATCTCACGATTAAGTTTTAGGACTTTAGCTAGGGTGACTTCATAAAGGTGATTGCATTTTTGTCAATAAAAGTTAGAATTTTAGTAACAATTATGAAAGATCTAAATGCAGTAAGTATTTCTAGCAACATTTTAGCAACTAAAATTAGTGCCAATATAATGGTTATGAAGTTGTTACTTAAGTTCGATATAATAACTAATAATGCACTATTCATCCAATCTATTGTAGAGGTTTTCACTTAGTTGAGTTGATTTCTGGATTAGTTATTAAGAGTTACCTAAAACAATACTCTCATGAAAGTAATATAATTCTATAAATGCAAAGTGGGCAAACATAAGTTTACGAACCTAACCATATTTGTTAGATAACCAATGTTATTACATCGCCTTTATAAAAGACCATCCTATTGGCAAAGACAGTAATACAGAGGACTGGAAGTAATAAGTCAATTAATAATATAAATGTTAATTGGAATTATTCGCTTTGAACTGTTTATGTAATATTATTACATCTATGTGAATTTATTCATCAAGAAAAATCCGGCATTAGAATAAATCACTGATCAAGTACCGCACGAATTTTTTTTGCATTCTCCTTAATAGTGGAAATATTAGCGACTTCAGAAGGATATGGGGTTAGTTCCTTATCCTTGTATCGCGGAAGCACGTGATAGTGAAGGTGAAATATTACTTGCCCACCGGCGGTCTCGTTAAATTGCTGTACAGTTAGTCCATCTGCGTTGAATGTTTTAATCAACGCCTGCCCTACTTTTTTTACAGTTGTAATGCAGCATAATAAGTATTTTGGAGTAGCGTCTAGCATGTTACGGATCGGTGCTTTGGGTATTACAAGAACGTGACCTTTGGTACGCGGCATTATGTCCATGATTGCTAAAGTGTATTGGTCTTCGTAGACACGTTCAGACGGCAAATCATCTCGTAATATTTTTGCAAAAATATTATTTTTGTCGTATTTCAATTAGCTCTCCTTAGTTATTGTTCAATAGTTATGCTTTAGAATAAGAGCGAGGCTACTAAACAGCTATCCATGTCTATGTGGCTTAGTAGGAAATATTACGATAAGGGCCGAGCTTTAATAAAGCATTACGCGAGTGCTTAACATAGGTGAGTTCGTTTGAGAGGAAGCTAGCGACTGCTTGTCTAAAATAGGGATTTAGAATGTAATGAGAGGAATACGTGGGTGTTGGTAGATAACCACGCGATAATTTATGCTCTCCTTGAGCACCTGCTTCTATTCGTTTTAGCTTATGTCGAATTGCAAAATCTATTGCTTGATAATAACAAACTTCGTAATGCAAGCAAGGGAAATGTTCAATACTTCCCCAATAGCGTCCATAAAGACAATTGCCACCGATCATGTTTAATGCCCCAGCAATATAACGTCCATCTTTAGAAACCATAATTAAAAGGCATTTTTCTGAAAGCGTCGCGCCTAGAAGAGAAAAAAATTTGCGATTTAGGTACGGATGCCCCCATTTCTTTTTGCTAGTGTCTAAATAAAAAAGGTATAAAGAGTCCCAATGTGATTCTTTTATATCTGTTCCGTTTAGCCACTCGATACTAATCCCTCTTTGAATAGCTTGAAGTCGTTCTTTGCGAATTGCTTTTCGCTTGCGGGACACTAAACCGGAAAGAAAATCCTCAAATGAGGTATAATTCTGATTTAGCCAATGAAATTGTTGATCTGTACGTTTAAGAAGCTTAGCCTCGCCAGTTCGTATCCACTCTTGCTCCGATAAAAAATTAATATGCAAGGATGATAGGTTGTAACTGTGAGTAAGTTCTATAGCGCCATCTATGAGGTGTTTTTCTCGTTCGATATAATTTTTTCCCGGACGAATGAGAAGCCGTCGGCCCGTAACGGGCGTGAAAGGTACTGCTGATAAAAGTTTTGGATAATATATACCGCCGATACGCTTAAAAGCATCCGCCCAGCTATGATCGAAAACGTACTCACCTCTGCTATGAGATTTTACGTACAGTGGCATGCATCCTTCGATCTCACAACCTGGTGTTTTCAAAATAAGGTGTGTCGGCTGCCAGCCGGTCTGAGGACGAATCGTTTCACTATCTTCAAGGGCCTTAAGAAAAGCATGAGAAACGAATGGATCGTAATTGTTCTCTGTAGGATTTGCACAAGCATCCCAAAGTTCCGCAGGTATGCTGTTGATTGTACCCGCGATCTCTACACGGATTTGGTGGTTATCCGTCATTTTATTGGTGCCTTTTAACGCTATCATACCAATTGATATGTCAACAATAACAAACCTGAAATAGCAAGGTGTTGTGTTTATTTTAAATAAGTAAATGGTTATGTGCAGAATGGCTAATTTTGTTGGTGTATGGGGTAAGTGATTGAGGCTAAATTCTACCAAGGTTTTAGAGCATATTGCCATTTTAGAACTTGGCGTAATCGTGAATGGATTTTGGGAAATAATAGGAGTATATAGTATATTGTAAAATATTGCAGAAATGAATTTATTATAGTGAACGATATAATAAAAATCCAGGATCACTAATACAGACTGTTTCAGGTTAAATATAATAAACTTACATAAAAACGGCAAATTAGCCAAAGATAATGTTTGCAAAATACGTTCTTAATTATATCGGAAAGAAAACTCATAGTAAAAGCAACGTTATCCGAACGGTGATAGCCAAAACAATTGTATCTTGAAAAATTTCCCATGAGCTTTATAAAGATCCCACAATCATGGAAGATGACAAAGAAATTTTGACTATTGTTTATATAGACAAGTGGGATCTTTATATCAATTCAGGTAATTACTAATCGGCTTGTTCATACATAGCTTCGACGTAGTCCCAATTTATAAGATTGTCGAAGAAAGCCTCCATATATTTAGGGCGAGCATTCCGGTAGTCAATGTAGTAGCTGTGCTCCCATACATCACAGCCGAGAATTGGTTGGGTATCGTACATAAGTGGATTTTCACCGTTCGGTGTTTTTACAACTTCTAGCTTACCGTTACGAACAGATAGCCAAGCCCATCCTGACCCAAATTGCGTTACACCGGCATTAATGAAGTCTTTACGAACTTTCTCAAACCCTCCATAAGCCTTGAAAAGTAATTCAATTTTGTTTGGAATGCTCTTGCCACCACCATTTGGTTTCATCCAGTTCCAGAAATGTATATGGTTATAATGCTGACCAGCCTGGTTAATAAGAGAGTGATTCTTGTCTTTATATGCCTTCTTCACAATTTCAGTTAGGCTCAGACTAGCATAGTCACTTCCTTCCAAGAGGTTATTTCCAGTCACAACATAAGCATTATGGTGCTTGTCATGATGAAATTCTAACGTTTCTCTTGACATATAAGGATGAAGTGCGTCGTAAGCATAAGGTAGGTTAGGAAGTGAAAACGACATAGTTTAGCTCTCCTCAAAGAATAGCAGCTTTTATATTAGATTTACCGTTTACACTAACTTGGAGGTTGTTGCCAAGTTATTTGCATCAGATCGTTTGAGGGCTATATGGATAGTTCTCTGGCGGCACTTCAGTGAAGTGGTTACTAACAATTTGGAACATAATGATGCGAGTAAAGATTTAATTTTGCGTGGATTAATAGGTTGCCTTTTTAGAGGTGAGTGCAAGTTTTGGTATGTTGTCTGATAAGTATTTATAGCTAGCTTCTCAAGCCAAGCTACAAGTTAGAAGCTGGCATTAATTAGTTATAATTGAGTTCTTTGCAGTGATTTTTGTTCACTTATATGGTAATTTGAATTTAAAAAAATGAAATTTGGTTTTAAATACTTAAGTTGCTATATCCAGAAACTAATTAGTGTAGTTCTATGAATGGCTGTCATTTACAACTTAAAAATCTCTGTTAGAATAAAGCTCCAAGTCTTATGCATCATTATTAGAAATAGTTAGCTACAGATTATCTCTCAAACAGTAAATTATGGAATGAAAACTGTTGGTAACCACCACATTATTGCAATTAATCGGATGTATAATGCCGAAGCCAGATTTATTCTGAGGATTTTCCAGTTTCTATGGGCCCAAAAAGAATTCGTATAACTCACTATCTTTTACTGTAATGCTTGACATTTACGTTGCAGGGGGGCTAATTTTTGTGTAAAATTGAATAT
>JABSQE010000142.1 GCA_013214245.1 Hyphomicrobiaceae bacterium | reverse complement strand
TCGCGATCGGCATTCCATTAAGCGGAGTTGTAATACCGGTTGCTAAGCGTGCATCGCTAATTTCAGCTTGCTTATGAGCCAAATCAAATGTTTTAGTAATGAAAACATTAAATTCAGGCTTTGATTGAGAAAGTGCCACGCAATATTCAAGTAGTGCTGTAGCAGTGAGGGCACCACATTCAAAGTGCTCTCTTGCTTCGACAATCGATTTAACAGGCAAATTATCAATATATTCTGAAGTTGGATATGACAATGGTGAACCTTACTATATCTTTGTTATCATTATGAAACAAAAAAATATTAATTAAACAAACAATTCTAAACTGCAGACCATAGGGTTACGAATTTTATCTCCGACTAATTTAATTTAGTCAAAATTAGTCGCTTAAGCTATTATCAATAATTCACTATGATCCATAACTATAAATAACCTTAATAAAAACAGTTTAATGTCACAAAATTGTTAAATAACACTCTGCCTCAATATACGCAAAATTTGCTGGCTTTTTTTAAAAAAAAACTGATATATCTGAAAATTTTTTGTTTACAGCGAACAACTAATATTTGTGCTTATCAAACGCTTGATCATGGAATAAAATTGAATTCTACTCCTGAAAGTTTCACAAAAAATTGCAATCGTTTCGATGAGATATTCTGAGCTAATTCAATCTTAATTTTCACATAAAGAAACCCTCATTTCTTAATTACGACAATAAAGATGTTGGCTGCTAAGCCTAGAATTACTCACAAAGTTCTAATAAAACTACCTGTGCGTTTTTTGTAACATCCTTAATATATTTCAACATGAAGCACACAATGCACGAAAATTTAATTCAATTTTACAATTTGAAATTATGTGTGACTAAACTTTTACTACGTGAGTTATACCGCAACAATTTATTGCAGAGTTATATTCTTATAAAGAGTACAAATTCGAGATGGGATGAATTTATAGTCTGTAAGTTTCCCTTAATATATTGGTTTTATCTGCAATCATTATTCAATTGTGGACTTCAAAAATATTGTGTTAAAATATTGTTTAATTGTTAGTTGTATCTACTTTAAAACAATAGGAATGATGAATCCTGGACGTAGCTAGGATAACAAAGATGAGTATCTATATTCCTTTAAATAAATTTAAATTGTATAAATGTTGTATGTCCTAGCATACGAAATCAGATAAAAATATCATTTCTAGATGCCAAAGTCTAATAATACGGTACTTAACTCACCTAGCAATATCTCAAATACAGCATGTTTACTGGTAAGAAACTCTAAAGTAACACAGCTACATGGCTTTTTGAAAATTAATTGTATTTTTACGATCATGCAAACAACACGCAGGTTAGGATCTCTCTCGAATGACCGCGAAACAAGTCAGTACAAAATAAGCCTCATGAACAGTTGTTCATAACATCAATTCGTTATCTAAACAGCTAAACTGTTCCAAACAGACGACTACCCTTTTCGTGGAAGATTTTCTGTACTACTAATCATCTACTAACGAGTTCAATATGATTAGTCCTAAATTTCACGTAAAAGAGAGTTACGTTAGTAATAGAAAAATAATCGAACATATATCATCACCCTAGTAAAAGACATATCTTTCTGTAGTAAAAATATTTGTGAAACCCTGACCGTGAATAAAATGTATGATATTATTCATCTATTCTATAGTTTGAACTTGATATAATAGTTCCTAAGGAAGCAAATATTGTTTGAGATGACCTATGCAAGCCATCAGGCAATAGACATGAAATCTGTAAACTCTCCACCAACTTCAAGGATCGGAACTGGCACAGTACATGTTGGATTAGTAGCTTTGAATTTGTCCCTTAAATGCTCTTCTTTAGGCAGTTTCAAAATGTGCACCTCAAAAAGTGAATAAAGTTCTTCGAGTAAAATGTTTACGCCCGTTGAACAAGATCCAGGAGACATTAAAATCTGTATCATGTTTATAAATCACTTAATATATATCTCACACTGTTCGAATTATACTAAAGAAGGTACCATTAAATTGGTATCGATTCATATTTTTGGCAATTTGAATAAGTTAAGATTTTTTCATTTAAGTATTGTTTCAATCTACATTTAGACATTGGTATTTTATTTGTTCGCCCTTAAAGACTAAACGGCTAGACAGCTTCAAACCAATTATTAGTGTGACTACTCAATGTGCATAATGCACTATTGAATTCTATTATACCAAACTTAAAGGGTGCTGACTTTAATAACACCTCAATCGCACAATATGGTATTTTTGGTCTGACTTAATCTATAGATTAAAAATTATAAACTTTTACTGAGGATGTAAAGCAAGATCAAAACAATTACTATAGCGAAAGGTTGCTTCAATGGGGGGCTAACATCAATTCTTGGTAACTTTTCTCAATCAAACAGCTCTCTCTTGACATTAAGACATATGATAAGGCGTTCAGAAACTTGCCCCGAGATATTAAGGTTGAACTTGAAGTTTACCCTTAAGAGTGAATCGACAAAAATTACGTTTGTAATATTAGATTAAGTAAGGTGTTGTATATGCCGCTTAGAATAATTTTTGACAATTACTAACAATAAACATTATTTTTATGAGAGCATGGAGAGAACTAGTTGATTTTTTTCTTGAAAATTCTGTGAATCTCTCGAAACCTTAGTAGGCGTCACGTTATACCTTAACAAATAAATCTGCGCTCAATCATATCTGGAAGATCATTCGCAATTAGGATGGTGTCATTAAATTCCAAATTTTGTCCAATCCAATTTTCTGCGTCTGAAAAATTGTTGAAAGTGATGAGTGTTCCATGCCCACTAATACTCATAAAGCCTTCAACAAAAGTTGCAACCCGTTTCGGACACAAAACGATAGTGATATCAGTTGCTATAGCAGCTTTTTTACCTAGCTCTAAATGAACCTCTTTATGTTTTTCACCAAGTTCAACAACACCGGGTGTAATCAAGATCCTTCTGCCACAGGCATTACCTAAAGTTTGTAATAGATCAAGACCATTTAAAAATCCGACAGGATTAGTGTTGTAAGCATCATCAATATAAGTAGCGCCAGAGTGATGTTTCTTGACCTCCAAGCGATGGGAAACTTGTGGGATTGTACGTATCGTCTGTATAATACGTTTTGATGGAAATCCCAAACTTAAAGCTAGCGCATATGCTAGAACTATATTACGTCCGTGATGCAGACCGTAAAGTGGTGCAAATATTATATGCTCATTCTTATCATAATGAATTTTAATGTTTAAGCCTCGCACTGTCTGGTCAATCGACAGAATTTTTATGTCAGCTGTGTGTTTTACACCAACAACTATGAATATTGCTCGATTTTGTTCAACATATTGACAAGCATAGATGTGTTTCAATACGCTTTCATCTACAACAACTTTACCGTTAAGATGGAATACGGCCTGTGCGAGTTCAAATTTTGCTTTAGCAACAGTCTCAAGATTTTTAAAACGCTCATAATGAGCTTCACCAACGGAAGTAATAATTCCGTAATTCGGTGGTACAAATCTACAAAGATTTGATATGGAGCCTGTACCGTAAGCACCCATTTCGGCTAAGAAATAACGACAATTATCGTTAAGCTGTTCGTTAATAAAACGTGAAATTCCCATAACAGTATTTACACTGCCAGGCGTAAATTGTGCGTTTGTATTCATTTGTAAAATGTGACCAAGAATATGTTTGACCGATGTCTTTCCGAAGGAGCCTGTGATCCCTATTGTGCATGGAGCAACCTCACGCATCCTATTTTCAGCAGAATTTTGAAAACTGTTATGAATGTGCGTTTCTACAGGATCTAAAAAAAATTTACTTAACACCATTATCATGGGAATGAGTTGTACTGCAACGAGCCATGATATTGCTCCGCTAATAGTCACAGTAAAAGCGCTGGTAATAGCGGCGAAAGTCAGGCTAATTGCAAGAATACGTTTTACTCTATTGGTAAGCACGAGCTTCTTTTTTGCGACCTTCAATGGGTTTGGCTCCATCAATGCAGCGACACCGAACAATAATGCAACCATCCCTTTTTCAAAAAATAATTGAACTAAACCCGAGTTCTGGACAAAACTTGTAGAAATTCCAATCAAAATGAGCGTTACCGAGATACGCTTGTCAAAGGCCATTGAAGTAATGAGCCACGATACAAATCGCGATGTATTGTATTCATTCTGTTGAAAAATATGTAGATATCGAATTATTCTGTAATAGAAGAAAAAAACGAATGCTGCAAATGTAACTAAATCTATTATATAAGCCATAACATGAGGTTCCCAGTTCACTACGCCTAGTTGCAAGGGGTTAGAAAATCGTGAATACGCCTTACAACCTGATGACGGCCTTCACCAATAACTGAGTAATGATCTTGCTCAGATAAGACGCTTAATCTTGCATCTAAAATGAGCGCTGCTAACCGCTCTCCGATTTCTGGTGGTGTCTCTGTGTCCTTTCCACCGTAGATGAGAAGAGTTGGGCAGATTATTTTATGAGCTACACTGCTAAGATCTTCATTAATAACTTTAACAAATATCTCTCGCAATTCACCAACATTTTTATAATCAACACTGCCAAATTTACTACGCAAATCATTGATATCCATTCCAGTTATCGGTATCAACCGTTTCAAAGCCTTAAATGTATAGACTTTGAAATTTATCCATGCTCTCTTAAGAAGAGAGCGCTGGATTGGCAGACC
>JABSQE010000141.1 GCA_013214245.1 Hyphomicrobiaceae bacterium | reverse complement strand
TGACTGTGAGACCTCGAGGCTAACTGCAATGCCGTATGCCTGAAAGGTTGCGAGCAAAACTGTCAAATAACGAGTGTATTGGTTAATTTGCTTACGGCCCTGCTCTCCGTCTTTTTTCAACTCAATTAATCTTTTATCAACAGACGATAGCAACTGAATGATAATAGAGGCTGAAATGTAAGGCATTATATTCAAAGCAAAAATCGCCATCCGTTCAACAGCACCACCAGAAAACATGTTAAACATGCCAAGAATTCCAGCAGAATTGTTGTTAAAGATATCAGAGAATGCAGCTGCATTGACACCAGGCAGCGGTATAAAAGTACCAAACCGGTATATTATCAAGGCTCCGAGCGTAAACCATACGCGCCTCTTAAGTTCATCTGCTTTAGCAAATGTACTAAAATTCATGTTGGCTGCCAGTTGTTCAGCAGCAGATGGCATAGCCTTTTCTCCTAATTTAGATCGTAATTTCTATTTAAGCCCTCGGGCACGAAAATATTGCAACGATAACAAGGCAATGGACTGATTTTTTTTATGAACATAATGTATCACAATCCAGTCTATCTCAAAAGACGCCCTTTCTTTTCTGCAGTTTTAGCCCTCTTCTTTTCATCTGCAGGCAAAGACCTTTTTTCGATAAGTGTCACAGAACCTCCGGCTTTATTTATTGCCGCATGTGCTTTAGGCGAAACATAATCAGCTGTAATGTGAATGGGAAATTCAAGAACGCCTTCGCCTAGAATACGCAAGCCATCTCTATACCTTTTAAGCACACCTGAAGTAACAAGCAAAGTAACACCGAATGGTTTAGAAACATCTATGTGTTTAGCAACTATAGCGGATTGTAAATCGCTAATATTTAGGACGTTGAATTCTCTGCGACGCCATTTTTTGAACCCCCGCTTTGGCAAACGACGATAAAGAGGCATCTGCCCACCCTCAAATCCTTTAATTGCAACACCTGAACGTGACTTCTGCCCTTTCACGCCTCGCCCACAAGTTTTTCCAAGCCCTGAACCTGCACCACGTCCTACGCGTATCTTTGACTTAGAAGCGCCAGGATTTTCCTGAATCTGATTTAGAAGCACTATTAAAACCTCCGTTTACAGCCCTTGATCTATTCGCTAACGATACGAATTAGATGCTTAACTTTCTTAATCATACCTCGCGCAGAAGGCGTATCCTTAAGTGTGCGTTGTCGCCTCATTTTATTCAAGCCAAGACCTATAAGTGTTTGACGCTGGCTCCCATCACGCCGAAGCGGGCTTCTGATCTGTTCAATTGTGAGTGTCTTGTCAGCTAAATTTTCGGACATCATACTTTTCCTTCCTACCTCAATAGTCCAGTTACGAAGCATTTAATCCATCTGCCAAAACGGACGAAGTAGATTTAGTTATTTGAGAGGCTGGCTGCACCAACTGCTGGTCTACCATAGTTGAACCGTCACGACGACGCGCATTAATCTCTGCAGGTTTCTTACTACGACGTGAAGCTACTGTACGTGGAGATTCTTGGCGCCCGAGAGCATTGAACGTTGCTCTGACCACATTGTAAGGGTTCGCTGAACCCATAGATTTTGCAACAACATCTTGAACGCCCAACATCTCAAAAACGGCACGCATTGCACCACCTGCAATTATTCCAGTGCCTGGTGGTGCGGAACGAATCAAAACTTTTCCAGCCCCATGCCGTCCTGTACTGTCATGATCTAAAGTGCGTCCCTCACGGAGATGAACTCGTATTAGAGAACGTCGCGCGGATTCATTTGCTTTCCGGATGGCTTCTGGTACTTCTCTAGCTTTTCCATGCCCAAAACCAACGCGCCCCTTGGCATCACCTACAACAACAAGAGCAGCGAATCCAAACCTCTTGCCTCCCTTAACCGTTTTTGAAACTCGATTAATATGAACTAACTTATCCGCAAACTCGTTATCGCGGTCTTCCCGATCTCGACCACGATCTCTTCCCGATGAACGTGCCACACCCAAATCCTCCTGGTTAAAAAGCTAGGCCACCTTGCCGAGCAGCTTCAGCAAGGGCCTTTACTCTTCCGTGATACTTGTAGCCTCCTCGATCGAATACAATACACTCGATGCCGTGTGCTTTCGCACGCTGAGCTACTAACTCTCCAACACGCTCAGCTGCTAATTTGTCTGCACCCGTTTTCAATTCAGCTCGCAAAGTCCTGTCTAAAGTTGAGGCTGCCACAAGTGTGCGACCTGTAATGTCGTCAATAATCTGAGCGTAAATATTTTTTGACGACCGGTATACTGACAAGCGAGGGCGATTATTTGCAACCCTGCGGAGTTTATAACGAATCCGTTGCTTGCGTCGATCTGATTGCGAAACCGCAGACATTGTTTCAGTCCCTATTTCTTCTTACCTTCCTTACGGAAAATATATTCACCCTGATAGCGTACACCCTTGCCTTGATAAGGCTCAGGAGGACGATAGCTCCGAATCTCAGCAGCTACCTGTCCGACTAATTGCTTGTCCAAACCTGTCACAGCAACCAACTCTTGCTTGGCTCCACTCACAGCGACCTTAATACCCTCAGGCACACGATACAGAACCTCATGACTATATCCAAGATTAAGCTGGAGCGTGCTAGAATCTTTTAAAGATGCGCGGTAACCAACACCATGAATCACCAAAGTTTTCGTATAACCGCTAGTTACGCCGATGACAAGATTATTCACCATTGTTCGTGACATACCCCACATCGAGCGACTTTTCTTTGATCCATCTTTAGGCTTTATAGCAATCTCATTATTGGAAAAAGAAACCACTACGTCTTCGGGACACGAGAATTGCAACACACCTTTCGGTCCTTTGACTTTTACATTTTGACCGTCCACCGAAGCTTCTACATTAGACGGTACCGCAACGGGTTTTTTACCAATCCTTGACATGGTCGAGCTGACTCCATTCAGCTAATGTTGATATTAGTCATAGGTATCAGAAAACGTTGCATAATATTTCACCACCCACATTTTCTTCACGAGCCCGCCAATCCGACATTACTCCCTTTGGCGTAGACAATATAACCATACCTAAGCCATTCGCTACATTAGGAATATCTTTAACTGAAGAGTAAACGCGTCTACCCGGTTTGGATACCCTCTGTATCTCTCTGATAGCCGGCTCCCCGTTATTATATTTAAGCTCTATCTCTATCTCTGGACGCACACCCTTTTGCTCGATTTGAACATAACCTCTAATATAACCCTCATCTTTAAGAACCTCCAAAACACGCGAGCGCATGTTAGATGCAGGCGTGACGGTTTTTGTTTTTCGCCGCATCTGAGCATTGCGGATGCGGGTCAGCATATCGCCTATCGGATCATTCATCCTGTTACCGCTCCTATGTTACCAGCTCGATTTAACCATTCCGGGAATCCGACCTTGAGATGCAAGCTCTCTCAGCTGATTCCTGCAAATCTGCAATTTACGATAAAAAGCTCTGGGACGACCAGTCATCTCACACCGATTCCGAACCCTAGTTGCTGCACCATTGCGTGGCATTTTTGAAAGTTTAAGCTGAGCGACAAAGCGCTTATCCATAGGTTTTTCACGATCCATTATTTCAGCCTTTAAAGCATCGCGCTTTTCCTTATATTGCCGCGATAATCTTAGTCGTCGCTTGTTCTTTTCAATTGCACTACGTTTGGCCATTCGGTCCTCCTGAGGCAGGCCGGCGAAACTCACCGCGTTCCTCGTATAAAATGTTAGTCAGGAAAAGGAAAATTAAACTGTTTGAGCAACTCTCGTGCCTCATTATCATTCGGTGCTGAGGTGACGATAATGATATCCATACCCCAAACTTCATCCACTTTATCGTAATTTATCTCAGGAAAAACAATGTGCTCTTTTAATCCCATAGCATAATTGCCGCGTCCATCAAAACTTTTTGGGTTTAAACCTCGAAAGTCCCTCACACGCGGCAAAGCAATAGTAATAAGACGATCGAGAAATTCGTACATACGGTCACCGCGTAACGTCACCTTAGCGCCTATGGACATGCCCTCGCGCAACTTAAAAGACGCGATTGACTTGCGAGCTTTGGTCACTACAGGACGCTGTCCTGCGATAAGGCTTAAATCATTAACAACACTTTCGATCTTTTTACGGTCATTAACTGCCTCGCCTACTCCCATGTTTATTACAACTTTTTTTACCTTGGGTACCTGCATAATATTGCCGTACTTAAATCTGCTAATCATCGCAGGCTTGACGGTCTCATTAAACAAGTCTTTAAAGCGTGGCTTGTAGCCATTGAGGCGAAACGTTGTTCTAGAATTCAAACCACTAGCGGTAAGCTCACTATTTTCTTCACTTATTGTTTCTTGCTTCGCCATTGCCTAAGAATTCCTATCCGGGATTATTGCTCCTGATCGCTTAGCAAAACGTATTTTGCGACCATCTTCAGAAAACTTAAATCCAACACGTGTAGGCTTACCATCAGAGGGATCCTCATGAGCCAGATTTGACAGATTGATTGAGGCTTCCTTAGATATAATACCACCGTTCTGGGTTGCTGTTTGACGCTGATGACGGCGCACCATATTTACTCCCCGCACAACCGCACGATTCTGTTTAGGTATCATGGTTAGAATCTCACCTTGCATACCCTTATCTCGTCCAGTCAGGATTACAACCCGATCACCTTTTTTAAACTTTAAAGATGGCATCTCAAAGCACCTCCGGTGCGAGCGAAATAATCTTCATATGATTTTTAGCGCGTAATTCGCGCGTGACAGGTCCAAAAATACGTGTACCAATGGGGTCTCCAGACGCATTAACCAAAACGGCAGCATTGCGATCAAATCTTATTAAAGAACCATCGGGACGACGAACTCCTTTAGCTGTCCGCACGACAACAGCTTTCATAACCTGTCCTTTTTTTACTCGCCCTCGTGGAATAGCTTCCTTGACTGAAACAACTATTAGATCCCCTATACGAGCATACTTTCGTTTTGAACCACCAATCACCTTGATGCACTGAACCCGACGCGCGCCAGAGTTGTCAGCAACATCAAGATTGGTCTGCATCTGAATCATCTGACCCGCTCCTTTTTAACAAGCTGATGTAGACTGTATTAATTACAAAATACGAACATTTTAGTATAAAATGGTTATAATTAGATACCCTCTAAAAACTAGCTTAGTAGCAACCATGATTGCATGTAAATTCCATTCCTTATTACTAAAAGACTTCAAGTGCTCTCAATGCATAGCCAAACATACGTTATCTGCTAAATTCTGTACAATCGATTCCAATAAGCAACTTAGTCAATAACAACCCATCTCTTATTACGTGAAATGGGTGCTGACTCTTGTATCTGAACTGTCTCACCTACTTTGTGCAAGTTGGTCTCGTCATGAGCGTGATACCTTTTTGAACGACGAACCACCTTCTTGTAAAGCGGATGAGTGTAACGACGCTCAATGGCTACCACTACGGTCTTATCGTTACTGTCAGACACCACAGTGCCTTGCAATATTCTTTTTGGCATGAATTCATATCCACCCTATTTATTGCCACATTCCCTATGCATAGCAACACGACGTTCCCGCGAAATAGTCTTAATACGTGCGATGTCACGACGAACCTGCCGAATGCGAGCGGTATTCTCAAACTGCCCGCTAGCAGTCTGAAAACGCATGTTAAACTGTTCCCGTTTTAATTCTGCTAATTTATCATCAAGCTGATCTAATGTTAGGTCTCGAAATGGTGATACCGACATAATTGTCTTTCCTCCGCATCATGCTAAACGTGTTACAACGCGGGTCCTAATGGGTAACTTTGCAGCACCAAGCTTCAGAGCCTCTCGTGCCAAGTCGTCAGGAACGCCGTCAAGCTCAAACATTATTCGACCAGGATGCACCTTGGCTGCCCAAAATTCTGGGGCTCCTTTACCTTTTCCCATGCGAACCTCAGCAGGCTTGGAGGAAACTGGTAAATCTGGAAAAATTCTTATCCATACTCTACCAGCACGTTTCATATGTCGAGTAATAGCTCGGCGAGCAGCTTCAATTTGTCTAGCCGTTATGCGTTCTGGTTCGACCGCCTTTAAACCATGAGAGCCGAAGTTCAAACTGGTGCCACCCTTCGCGACACCTTTAATACGACCCTTCATAGCCTTGCGGAACTTTGTCCGTTTTGGCTGCAACATAGCTTATCCTTAAATGTTATTGACGGGCTGTGCGGCCTCGATCTCCACGGTCATTATCACTAGAACGTCGACGCCCACCGCCGGTTCCACTTTCCTGTATCTCTACAGCTCGTTT
>JABSQE010000140.1 GCA_013214245.1 Hyphomicrobiaceae bacterium | reverse complement strand
GCATTCAGCTGCGTATTTTAGAGGTACGAGACAGAGATGAAAAACAACATCCCTCCACCATCGCGAGCTCAATGCGCCGTACCGCAGACTCGTCAGGTGTTTGGCACAACATGGGTAGTTTATCTGATGTCGGTTCATCTAATGATATATCTGTATTAACAGCCTACAACCAACGTCTAACGCAACTTGGTTGCCAAAACTATAATATATCAGTCGAACTTGACTACACAAAATCCGCTATTTGGCAAGTTCAATGACGAGTAATGATGCCTGTACTTTTATAGTTGCTTTAAGCTATAACTAGTATTTTATTAAGTTCTCATTATAAATTGATTAAATTATACTTATGAAATCTTACTAAAATAGTAGCTGTAATGATACCAATTAATTACAATACTATTGTTGAGACTAGTCCCCTTGATCTGTTTTGATTATAACTCACACTAATTAGTAAGTCTTGCAAAAGATCCAATGGCCAAAGATACACGCTTTTGTAAACACATATTTTGGAATTATTGTTTATTTTCATAGCTATTAGTGAGTTATTTAACAATGAAATTGACAGGACAAAATTAAAGCAATCTTGTATAAACTATCAATTAGTAATTAACACTTATAACTTTATTGGGATACCAAAGTACTGGGCCTACAGAACTTCCGGGATTGAATTATTAGTAGGTCTTATATTTAAATGAACCTGGAGAAGCAACAAGCACATTCTCTATACTATTAAATTAATTTGTAATCGTACTAGGTGATGCTTATTTTGAACGAACGTATTTTACACCCTAGTCAAACTCACTTCAGCGATCATACACAGTATCGCTCAAGTGATGCCTTGGTGCATAATGACATTATTCAAGAAATGCGCAAACGTTTATTAAAAAACCATAAAAGTACACCCGATTTACAATATGAACTTATGTCTATATTTGTGCGTAAAGAGCTTGCAGCACAATGGACACTTGTGGCTCTAGCACTTATATTTTCTTTCACCTCAATGTTCTGGGCTCCGGAACAGCAAGCAATTATGTGGCTAGCAATAATTGTGGTAGCGAAAATTTCACTTTTAGAAATTTGCCGTAAATTTGCTTCTACACCACAAAAAGATGTCAACGTAGAAATTTGGTATCGACGTATATTCATAGCTGAAGCCTGCTGCGGTTTAGCTTGGGCCAGTTTTGCCCTTATAGGAATTGGAGAGGACAATGACAACAGCCAAGGTTACGTTCATTCATCCCATGTCTTTCTTTTCGCGTCATTAATAGTTGTACTAGCGATTCGAATGTCTTTCGCCTCAACTTTGCTACCTATCCTGTATGTTGGTACCATTCCAATGACTATCGCGGTAGTTAGCAGGTTATTATTGCAACAAGATTTTTTCTATTTAGCTTTAGCCGTTATGATCATTGCTGTGCATGTGTATTTCATTTTTTTAGCAAAAGGACTTCAGACAACAGCTGCATCAATACTTAAATATCGTTTGCAAAAAGATCTACTGATCGCTGAACTTGCCGAAGCTAAATCCATTTCTGACGAAGCACGCCGAAGAGCTGAGGATGCAAACCTAGCCAAATCTCGCTTTTTAGCAGCCATGAGTCATGAATTACGGACACCTCTAAACGCAGTTCTCGGATTCTCTGAAGTTATGAAAAATGAAACTTTAGGCCCATTCGGAAATGAACGGTATAGAGAATATGCAGATCACATACACGTTAGCGGTTCTCACCTACTTAATTTAATCAATGAAATCTTAGATTTGTCACGTATAGAGGCAGGTAAATATGATTTGAATGAACAGCCCATAAAGATTTGTGATATTCTGGATAACAGTTGTAGCTTACTGAAACTACGTGCCAAAAACAAAAGCTTACATTTTATTGAGCACTATGATGTGTCACTTCCACCGCTTTGGGTTGATGAGCGCGCTATAAGGCAGATTTGTCTTAATTTACTCTCAAATGCAATCAAATTTACCCCACACGGCGGTCAAATTACACTCATAGCAAGACTTGCTTCTGATGGTGGCCAAATGCTTTCGATGCAAGACACTGGTCCTGGTATCCCAGAATGTGAAATCCCAAAAGTTCTAGAAGCTTTCGGCCAAGGATCTCTTGCACAAAAAACTGCTGAAGGCGGTACTGGACTCGGATTACCAATAGTACGCAAATTAATTGAGCTACATAATGGACAATTCGAAATTAAATCTCACTTACGTACAGGTACTGAAGTTATTGTATACTTTCCGCGCAGTAGAGTAGTGAAATCGACAGATAAACCTAGTTAACACGAATCTAAGCTGGTCTCAACATAATGTTGAATTAATATCTCAATCACCTAAAAGCTCACAACTGAGTATGTTAAGCGTACACTAAGCTATTACACAAATACTGACTTCATGACAGCAATGAATTCTATTTTGCTAAATTTGCATGTAATTTTACCATACAAAACTTTCAGTAATAAGACACTTTCATTACCTTCCCACTGCACGTAGAGCTATACGGTTTTTTACGAGTTGGTTTCTATAAATTTCATACTAAATCAACAGGGTGTATAGACAAAACTGATGAAGCAGTTTTAGTATTTAATGATATATGAAAACAAAAACACTTCATTTAGTTTGCATTACAAAACCTTAAGGTTGAATATTAATATCTAGTTGAGCTGAAAGATCTCGAATAGTTGCAAGTTCCCGTGATTTTCCATGAAAAGCTCGAAGCGAATCCATATAAACTTCTGCTGCTTTTTGTTTTTGGCCTAGTACATGATAAGCACGAATCAAGCGTTTCCACTCAAATAAATCTCCACCATCTCTTTTCAATTTTTTGGCCAACCTCTTAATCATGTAGAGGGTATGTTTTTTTTGCTCATTAAAGTCCGAGGATGATATACTTTTGCCTACATCCTGCGATAAACGCTCAACTTTGTTGCTCTTGAAATCTAACTGTTCAACTAAGATTTTGTAACGTAAAACTGTAATCCGCTCAGTGACTAGCTGCCGCATTCGTAGGGAAAGGCCTTGCCGTTCTAAAATCTTATTATAGCCATCTATAGCTTGATAAAATCTATCATGCTGTTCGTGACCAACTGTAAGCCAAAAAAGTGCATTAAAATGATCAGGATTTAGTCCTATAACCCTTTGATAGATATTAGCAACAGCAGCTGAAACGTTGCCGCCATTTGCTCCTAAAGTAGCCTCTGCATATTTTGTAAGACGTTGTTCATTTTCACCATTTAATTGGATTGCGCGTCGGTAAGCATGCATAGCTTTCAAATATTTCTCTTGGCTAAGATAAACCGGAGCAATTACATCCCAGCCTCTTGGATCATCTGGCTTTTCTTGCAATCGAGCCTCAACGCGAGCAATTAGCTCGGTAATTCTAGCTTTAGCTAACTCGGAGTTAGTACGCTCAGCATAGGGCTTGCCCTTTAAACCTGGGGTTCCAAGTAGTAAATATATACTTGAGGTAAATATTGAAATTCCTGCACATATTACGACCACATAATATTTGTGAGAACCAATACACGACATAGCATTAGACTCTAAGCTGGGTTTTGCAAAGTATGAATCATCTGAAGCAATTAAACGCCTTGAGATTTCTAATTTAGCCAATTCAGCTTCTTTGTAGCTAATTAAATTACGCTCAACATCATACTCTATTTCTTGTAATTGATTTTTATATATCGCAACTTCTGTATCTTTACGATCTGGTAGTACTACTTTAGTGTGAAATAGTGGCCGAACCACAAAAAAAATAGTAATTGCTATCAAAATAGTACAAATGATCCAAAATATCATTTCTAAACCTTACGAGAATTCGCTCTCTTTACTATATCTTACAGTCCGCAAAGTGTTATAGTAGACTACATACCTAATAAACTTATAAGCTAAATTCTTAGTTAGAAGAGTAGCCTCAAATCGTCCTGAGGTCCATTTATGAATAGCTAATGAGCTTTTCTACATTATCAGCCGGTCAGTATTTTACAGGCCATTCTAGTAAGCACTCTGGCTATAGAGTGCTAGGAAGCGCCCTAAAAAAGTGGGCTTAAAAAGTTATTTGACTTCAATTTCCCACGCCTGTGTATTTATAGCTGACCTAATTAATAGTTCAATGTCAGCTAACTAAAAAAAACCTGTATCTCCAAACCTAAAGTAAATGCCTAGCATAATGACATAGTCAAAGCTGGAAATAACAAATGTTGCAATTCATCCAATTATAGAACTCTTATTAGAACTAAGAATTTATCTGGAGAATAATTGATGCACGCTAAGTCCCTGTGTAGATCACCTGAAATAGCCAGACGCAATAAGACTTAAAAGAGGTGGAGAAGTCCATCTTGGTAAGACGAAGAATGTTAGCCTAAATTTGTATTTTTTTTACACATAATGTTATAATAAGACCACAATAAATGAGATGCAATACCTCGTAAGGGTCGCCAATTGTTGGAGAGATTCTGCAATTCATCTATACTAGGACGTTTAGGTAAATCAAAAGCTCTTTGGACAGCTGCTTTAAGTGCGAGATCTCCAGCCGCGAAAGCATCCAATCGTCCAAGGCAGAACAACAAAAATATCTCAATTGTCCAAGGACCAATTCCATAAAAGGTAATTAGTGTTTTACGTACCTCATTATCGTTCAAATCAACCATTCTCTCGAAGTTCAGCTTATCATTAATAACGGCTTCAGAAAGAGCGCGCATGGTGCGGATTTTAAAACTGGAAAGTCCCGCCATTTTCATAACCACATCATCAAGCCCAAGTACTGTATCTGGTGCCATTGGCCGGATTATATCCTCACATCGTTTCCAAATAGCCTCAGCACTAGCGACCGAAAGTTGTTGACCAACAACTATGCGTGCTATCCCTGCGAACCCAGATGGCACTTGCCACAAGTAAGGAGAACCTGTTACATCATGTACTTTGCATAAAATTGGACACTTTTGTCGTAGTATTAGGATACTACTCTCTAATCTATCGACAACACATGTTGAACCTAGTCGATTGGTCGGCATTTCAGACCTTTAAATCTTCATACACCATAAACATCTAACTCTTTAATAATATAACACGGTTATATTATGATTTTAAACTACGCTATACGGGCTAACAAGTTCCAGTCCTAAGCCAATTATTGAAATGTCTGAAAGTTAAACGTACGAAAGTCCTAAATTGTAGGTTGTTGAACAAATTGTCTATGTTATCTTAAAACCAGATATAATCAAGAAACCATAACAAAAGTGTCCAGAATATTTATACAATCAAACAACGCTCGCAGTCTTTTAATTTCCACTATCAGAAATCCTTTAGTTATTTCGAATTTGTAGCTAACTTTCCCGGAGATAAGCCCACAGAAACATCTGACAATATTACAATTAATCCTTTTTTATTACCGTCTCGAACGAATTTTAGGAAAGATATTATTAACTGTTAAAAGCTGACAAATAGAATTATTTAATTTAACACTTCATCTATTTTTAATTAACTACTTGCATCTAGCTATTTCAATAGTATCCTTGAATCATCGCAGTAGTTATCCGTGTATCAAAATACTACCAAATGTGTCGAGCGCGAAGAATTCATTTGAAGCAAGAAAAGTATTAATACTAATATAAGCCATTACTAAGCATATAATACTTGTTTCTTTGATCATACTTCCGGCGCTATCGCTCTAACACTTGCAGTCATAACTACTTTTAAAAAAGAGTATTCTATAAACAGCAAAAGAGCAACGAACCGATCGTACTTCTCTTAATAATGTCATCACACTAGTAAATTTTAAAAGTGATTACTCACTTAAGTGATGCTTGAATTAACTACTCATTGAGAAGACTAATCCACTCACTCTCATTAAGAACAGTGATACCAAACCTCTCTGCCTTAGACAGTTTTGAACCTGTGGTGATACCGGCAACTAAATAATCAGTATTTTTTGAAATTGAGCTTACTACTTTAGCTCCTTGGCGAATAGCTTGAGCTTTAGCTTCATTGCGACTTAAATTTTGCAGTGTGCCCGTAAAAGCTACAGTCTTACCTGCAATATCTGATTTATGTTGAAATGGAGGTATGACACTATTTATATTGACATGGGACAAGAGTTCTTTGAGAAAAAACAGGTTGTGTTCTTCCTTGAAAAAATCCGTAACTGCGGAAGCTACGCTTGGACCTATACCTTCGATATTCATGATACATGTATACGCTTCATCATTAACATTTGCGTCGGCTACAGCTACTTTTTTTTGTAGAGTACACCAATCGCCAAATGCGTGTGCCAAAGTTCGAGCTGTAGTTTCGCCAACGTGACGGATACCCAAAGAGTAAATAAACCGTTCCAGACTAATAGTTCGCCGAGCTCGAATTGCAGCAAACAACTTTTCAACAGAAAGAAGACCATAACCCTTTTGATCTTCTAGTGGTTGGGAAGACTTGGAGTTATTATACTCCAATTTGAAAAGTTCTGCTGGGTTTCTCACTCGACCGTCTTCAAAAAGGAACTCTATCTGCTTTGAACCTAAGCCCTCAATATCAAAAGCATTACGAGAAACGAAATGTTTAAGGCGTTCTTTTGCTTGTGCTGGACAAATTAGGCCTCCTGTACAGCGCCTTATAGAATCAGCCTTACCGGTTTTTTTATCGATTTCTCGCACTGCTTTACTCCCACAGGCGGGACAGATAGAGGGAAAAATATATGCCTCAGAATTTTTATGTCGTGAATTTTTAATGGTACCAAGCACTCGTGGTATTACATCCCCAGCTCGTTGGATGCGCACCATATCACCAATACGTATATCTTTTCGAATTATCTCATCCTCATTGTGAAGGGTTGCATTAGAAATAACAACACCACCCACAGTGACTGGTCTCAGTTTTGCCACAGGCGTTAGTGCACCTGTTCTCCCTACCTGAATTTCTATATCGTCTAGTGTTGTAATGGCCTGTTCTGCAGGTAATTTATAAGCGATTGCCCATCTAGGAGCACGTGCAGAAGCTCCCAAACGGTACTGCCAATCTATACGGTCAACTTTATAAACAACACCATCAATATCGTAACCTAGCAGTACCCTCTGTTGAATGATATCACTATAGTATTTGATCAAAGCTTCTACCTTATCATGCTTTTCTATAAGCAGATTTGTAGGTAATCCCCAACGCTTAAAGGCTGCGACCACACCAGTATGTGTATCAGAGGGTAATGATGTTGCCTCTCCCCAACCATAAGCAAAAAACCGTAAAGGACGCGAAGCTGTGATTTTTGCATCTAGTTGCCGCAGAGAACCGGCGGCTGCATTACGCGGATTGGAAAACGTTTTCCAATTTTCATCCTTTTGTCTTTGATTAAGCACCTCAAAGTCATCATGAGACAAATACACCTCACCTCTTATCTCAATAACTTTAGGAACATCGTTGCCATTTAGTTGTACAGGCAACTCTTTTAAAGTTCTTACGTTATCTGTTACATCCTCTCCAAACAAACCGTCTCCTCGTGTAGCAGCTCGAACAAATCGGCCATTCTCATAACGGATGGATACGGAAAGACCATCAATTTTTGGTTCTGCTACAAAAGTTATAGGCTCATCATCTCTGAGGTTTAAAAAACGTCTAATTCGACAACCAAAGTCACTCATTTCAGTTTTACTAAAAGCGTTATCTAATGACAGCATTGGAATAAGATGTTCAACCTTATTAAACGTGCTAATTGTTCTTGCACCAACTCGATTATTCGGACTATCCTGGCGTACAAGTAAAGGAAACTGCCTTTCTATCGCAGAATTTCGCTTAAAAAGACGATCGTAATCAGCATCGGCAATCTCCGAGCGGTCATAGTTATGGTAGATGTAATTATGGCGCTTAATTTCACTTGCAAGCCATTTCAGTTCAGCAGTAGCTTCTGCGTCTGAGAGTTCTTCAACTTTCTTCGACAATGCAGTGATCAAATTAACAGTCATATCTTATTCCAACTTCAATCACACGCTGAAACTCAGTTAAACTAAATACACGTGTACAAGTCAGGATGACCTGCATCTAGTGAGTGCTTTCAAGTTTATGGTTACTAACCAAATCAAGTTACTTATAAAAAAATTACAACTAAATAGCACGAGTTAGAACGCGACCTGATGAGCTATACTGAATTAAATTCGGAGCACAACTACACCATTAACGCTCATGATGTATACCACTCAACGAACGCTAATTACATAAAATTTCATTTAAGTGAATCAAACGTGACCAACTTTCTAGGATTGAATTTAGAGTTCAATTGTTTGTAACACTAAAGCTTACTCGGAGATGGCTCAATTCCTTTCCATACTAGTGACAACCAAGATTTGGGATCTCGCTTTGGTGCTAGTCCATCATATTTGAGAAGATCATAGGCATCTTTATACCATCGTGATTTAGGAAAATTATAGCCTAATAATGCGGCCGTATTTTGTGCTTCATCACGAATACCAAGTGCTAAATAGGTTTCTGTTAAACGCATCAAAGCCTCCTCAATGTGTCTAGTATCTTGGTAATCACGTGCAACAATTTTAAAACGATTAATGGCAGCTGTATAACTGCGTCGTTTAAGATAATAACGCCCTATTTCCATCTCGTTGGCAGCAAGGTTATCTCTCGCAATTCTAATTCGGTTATCAGATTGCATTGCATATTTACTATTGGGATACCGAGATTTAAGGATTTTCAACTCAGCTAACGCCTTACGTGTATTAGTCTGATCGTTTTTTGGACCACTTATTTCCTCAAAATATGAGGAGGCAATAATATGATGTGCAAATGCTGCATATTTTGTGCCTGGATGCAGCGTAGTATACCGACGAGCTGTTGCGATAGCTTCTGGATATTGCCCTGCACGAAAGTAGGAATACGCAGCCATAACAATGGCGCGACGTGCTTCTATAGAATAAGGATGGTCACGATCAAGCTCCTCAAATTTTCGAGCCGCAGTCTCAAATTGCCCTTTATTTAAGTAGCTGTCCGCAGTTAGATACATTGTTTTAGGAGGATCCGGATTTAGTATTTTTTGATTGTTTTTAGTTGATGCGCAACTGTTTAATGTAAGAACGTGTGCTATACCGATTATAAGGAGCTGCGAAGTTTTCATGCTTTTTCATGCCTGCTGCTGGCTAGCTTGTTCACCTAGCTCAGTGTCACAAAATGGTGTTCAATTACATTTAGTTTAGCATTTTTTCAATTGTTTTTAACATCCACATAGCTAAATTACACAGAAATCAAAGTGAGCCACTATTAGCTATTATGCGCCGTAGTGTAATACAAAATAGCTTTTTTAGCTAAAATATTATGTGTCCTATTGTGAGAAATACTGAAGTGCAAAATGAGCGTTATGTTTTAATAGTTTGACTTAGAAGGTTCGCAGCTACTTTTCATTATTTTTCTAATGCAAATCTGATTTTACGCTACAGTTTAAAAAAATTTGTTTCGTTTTTAAGTCAGCATCTATATTTACCGAATAAAAGTTTTTTCCTACCTTATCTCCAGCATGTTTTCTGAAAATAATAGTGGGCGCGTAGCTTCGGTAGTTCAAGGCGCTTGCGTCTTGTCGACACAAGTAAAACCTATAACTGGCATAATTTGTTTTGTGTATAGAAATATAAAATTATTTTGGCCAATCTAATTGGGCATCCTAGCTTCAACACTCCTAATCCTAATTTTGAGCGCATACCAAGGCTATAACGTGATCGAATTAGGTTGCAAATATTCATATGATGTACACGGCAATTCTAAAACAGCAGAGCTGAGTTTCTGACAACTTAATAAAATTTAATAGGCAAAAAAAGACTTGCCAAAACACGAAATCATAAGATGCAATAAGCTGTGTCAAGCTATTCCGAAATCAAGTCAACTCTAACAGAAAGTGTTAATAAGAAGTTCAAGTGTATTTCCATGTAAAATATTATTAAATTCCAGCAAACCCAGCTACAAATTCTACCGAATATTTTAGCTATTCATGTTAGTTTAAGAAAATTTATATTGTGATATTATTATGCCTACACTCTTGCAACCTTTAGATTTATTATCC
The DNA here is from genome assembly GCA_013214245.1 of Hyphomicrobiaceae bacterium. Taxonomy (GTDB): domain Bacteria; phylum Pseudomonadota; class Alphaproteobacteria; order Rhizobiales; family Hyphomicrobiaceae; genus Tectiglobus; species Tectiglobus profundi. The sequence continues at coordinate 834 of JABSQE010000140.1, read as the reverse complement.
AACATCAAAGGTTGATCAAACTACACTGATCAGTACACATAAACAATAAAGCTGTAACCTAGTGGTATAGACCTTAGAGTATTGAACAATCAAAACTTCTTAATTGATCTCCATTTACTGACTTGCAAAATGTAAAACATCTATGCTGTGAGTACACTAAGAATATATTACACCTAAATAGATTAAGCATGACACAAAAGATACTGCAGAGCAGCATATGCCAAACGGATTCCAGTTATTTTGTAGAATTAGATTGCAATTTACACTTTCCTCATAAGAGCGTTAAAATTCCATAACTCGCATTATGTAGTTTTTGACAACTTAACTCTTGAAACTTTACTTTCTTTATTTTGTCCTAGTGCAGGAAGTAATACTACTGCAATCCCCTGAGATCAAAATATAAAAAACTGGTGCGTTTGATTTATTAAAAACACTCACTGGACTTATATTACTGCTGATAACGACTTCAATTTCGTGCTATGTTACGTTGTTATTTGTTATTTATTGCGAAAGTAAATTCTGAATATAAAAACTACTTACTTAATACCAGTAAATGCATGCATAGCGCAGAATGCTTATACCACACACAAAAAAATCCGCTAAAGGTTACAATCGGAAAATTTTACCTGGGTTCATTATTTGATGTGGGTCCAGGGCAATTTTGATCGAACGCATCATATCAAGTTCGACTTTACTCTTATAGCGCATGTTTTCTTCAAGTCTTAGTTGCCCTATGCCGTGTTCGGCACTGATTGAACCACCAAGATCCATTACAATGTCATGAACCAAACGATTGATAGTGGCACGCTCTGAATGAAATGACGGTGTTTTTAT
>JABSQE010000014.1 GCA_013214245.1 Hyphomicrobiaceae bacterium | reverse complement strand
TCACCGATATACATTCCAGGACGCTTGCGTACAGCGTCGAGTCCCCTCAGCACTTTAATTTTCTCTGCACCGTAGGTATTAGCAATTTTTGGGGGAGGCACAGGCTGTGCGGTCATATTCAATATCATCCCTAGTTGTTAGTATAAAACGATGGCATAATTCATATACCATGTGGAATTTTACATTAATTACTAAATAATAATCACTTTTTTTCTTTTTTTTCAGTATTTTTGGTATGTTTAGTTGGCAAACTACAATAGTAGCAGCCGTTATACTATACCGGTGCGATTTGTCCTCTTTCTACACGGAAAAATTGAGCTCTTCTTTCGAGCTGGGCAAATGCCACATAATCGGTACCAGTCATCCAAGCTTGTGAACCTATACGAAGGATATCGTCAAACAATGCTATACGTCGTACGACATCAAGATGTGCCGCAATTTCATCAAGCAGCAATATAGGGGCAATACCATTACGACGTGTAGAGACTAATTCTGCATGAGCTAAAACAAGACTGATAAGTAATGCTTTTTGTTCACCTGTTGAACATGCCCGAGCAAGCATACCTTTTGACCCGTTACTTACTATGAGATCACTTCGATGCGGTCCCATTAATGTTCGCGCTGAAGCATGATCGCGTTTACGTGCTTTAGCTAATTGGTCACGATACCAGTCCTCGACACTAATTGCAGGATGATTTCTCAAAGCCTGTTCAAGGTCACCTTCAAGATCTAGTTGAGCCCATGGAAAAAGCTCATTAGAACGTCGCTGCTTACGGCTTTGAATTGTTGCACTAAGTGATAGCACAGCTTCAACACGTGCGGCAGCAATAGCTACGCCAGTTTCTGCCATGATTGTTTCAAGCCCATCTAGCTGTGCTGGGCTTCCACCGCAATCAAGCAACCGGTTACGCTGACGCATAGCTCGTTCAAACTGTCCGGCTCGCGTGCGATAGCTAGGATCGAAGCAGAGAATTAGACGGTCTAAAAAGCGACGGCGTTCTGACGAAGGTCCAGTAAAAATGCCGTCTGACGTCGGCGTTAGCCATACTATTTCAGTATATTCGGCTAAAGCACCAGAGCCTGATTGTATTGTACCATTAATACGAACGATACGACCTGAACGTTCATGATTTGAGTATTTCGATTGCAGACCTGTTCCGATACGAACGTTTTCACCGTTAACGTGTAAAGTTGCTGCAATGGCCCACCCTCCAGCTCCCTCATACCGAGCAAGATCTGAATAAGTAGAACGCCGAAGTCCCCGTCCAGGAGCTAGTAATGAAATAGCTTCAATAAGGTTGGTTTTACCAGATCCGTTTGTACCAAAGAGTACCGCTGGACGTTCATCGGTATTTAAAGTGAGAGCGGAATAATTACGATAGTTCGTGAGAGTGATAGTTTCAACCCAAAGACGAGTAGGTTTTCCGATAATTGTATCTCCATAAACACGGGGCTTGTTCTTGTTTGTGTGAAAAAGTTTAGGTGAATTCTTATTCTGAATTATCGAGAACGTATAAACATAGAACTAAACACGAATAGGCATAAGTACATATAATACGCTTGAATCCTCTGTATCGCGAATCAAAGTTGGAGAACCCGCATCCGCGAGAAGAAAAGTAATTTTCTCACTTTCCAACTGTCCCATGATATCTAACAAATACCGTGCACTAAATCCAATTTCTAGGTCATCAGCGTTATAATTTATATCTAATTCTTCTGTTGCGCTTCCTCCCTCAGGATTATTAACTGATAGCATAAGCCTATTCGAGGTTATATTAAGTTTAACGGCACGTCCACGCTCGCTTGCAATAGTAGAAACACGATCAACAGCTTTTGCGAATCCTGTATTAGATACCTGCATCTTCTTACTATTATTCTGTGGTATCACACGAGCGTAATCTGGAAATTGCCCGTCAATTAGTTTTGATGTAAGTAAAATGTGACCTATTTCAAACCGTACCTTATTTGAAGAAACCTGGATTATAACTTCTCTTTCGCCATCTTCAAGAAGGCGATGTAATTCAGAAACAGTTTTGCGAGGAATAATAACACCAGGCATCCCAGAGGCACCGTTAGGAAGCGAGATTTCACTTTGAGCTAACCGATGACCATCTGTTGCAACTGCCCTTAAAGTTGAAGTCTCATCAGGAGCATGGGCGACATGCAAAAATATTCCGTTTAAATAATAACGAGTTTCTTCTGTTGATATCGCAAACCTAGTTTTCTCAATCAAACGTTTAAGTTTATGTGCTTGAAGCATAAACTCATGACTCATTTCACCAGCAGTAAGGTCAGGAAAATCTTCGGCGGGCAAAGTCTGTAATGCAAATCTAGACTGAGCGGATGAAATTAAAAGGCGACCATTTTCAATGTCACCTTTAAGCTCTACTCGTGATACGTCTGGAAGTTTTCTAGCAATATCATGCAAAAGATGGGCAGATACAGTGAGTGCACCCTCGCTATGTAGATCAACTTCGCACTTTTCAGAAACTTCACGCTCTAAATCAGTAGCATTGAACTGTAAGCTTCCACTTACTGCACGCATTAAGATGTTTGAGAGTATCGGAATGGTCGTTCTGCGCTCAACTACACTAGTTACGTGTCCCAGAGCCTTCAGTAGTTCTCCACGTTCAATTACAAATTTCATCATAGTGCCTGAAGTAATTTTAAGTATAAATTTTTATTATAGTACGTAAAGATGTCAAGTAAATCCAGGATGTTTGAATGCTAAATTCGGATAACAACAATTATTGCAGCAAAATGAAAACAATGCTTTCGTTAGCAAAAATACCTCAGGCATTCAGGCATGCTGTTTAAAGTTCGGTGAATGAAGGTGCTCAAGTTTCTATAGTAAAGATTATACAATTTCTGAGCACCTCATCATATGGTGACGAATTACTTAATTTTCTTGCCTTAAGCGTTTTTCTTTAAGTGAGTATGGCTTAATTGTCAGTTACAAGTCGAAAACATAACCTATGCTGATTTTCTAATTCATTCAGTGTAGGACTGTTTTAAAGTATTGGGGATGCTTTATGAAAAGCTCCCCAAAGGAACATAACTGCGAAGAATTATTTCAGTGCTATTTAGATTTTTAGCATTTTTTTTAGATCATCAATCTCATCGCGTAGTCGTTGATTATTATCAAGTGCAGTTTCAATTTTACGTATTGCATGCAAAACCGTCGTGTGATCACGATTGCCAAAGCGGCGCCCAATCTCAGGTAAAGATCGAGCTGTAAGCTGCTTCGCTAAATACATACCAATCTGGCGTGGCCAGACTACAGAACGATGTCGACGTTGTGATAAGATGTCAGGTTTAGAAATTCCAAAATGACGTGAAACAGTTTTAATGATGTCCTCAATTCGAATTGGACGGGGCTCCGAATTAATGCACAAATCTTTAATTATTGTTTCAGCAACTGTAGTGGTGATCGGTGTACGCATATACTGCCATTGGGCATGCAAGCGAATTGCAGCACCTTCAATTTCTCGACCGTTTTCTGTTAACCTCTCTGCTAACATCTCTAAAACACTGCTTGGAACTTCAAATGAGGGATCTTCTAAGCGCCTTTCATGAATGCGTTTTTCTATTATTTTTAAGCGAAGCTCGTAATCAGGGGAAGAAATCTCTGCGACCAAGCCGCGCTGCAAGCGCGAGCGCAAGCGTTCGCTAAGTCTATCAACTTGATTAGGGGGACGTGAAGACGCAACAACGATTTGCTTGCCGCCATCTAACAATGAATTAATAATGTGATCGAATTCGGTTTCTGTGTGTTGACCATGTAAAAATTCAAGGTCGTCAATCATCAGCATGTCGATATTTCGAAAGCGTTCTTTAAATGTTAGTGCATCACGACTCTGCAAAGCTTCAACAAACCTAAACCTAAAGCGCTCAGCCGTTAAGTAGAGAACTTGAGCATGAGGCATGCGACGGTGTACTTCCCAAGCCATAGCATGTATGAGATGTGTTTTTCCAAGCCCCACCGCCGAATGAATATACAAAAGGTTATAAGTCTGTGATTTTGAAAATAATGTTTCAGACACTTGACTTGCGGCGGCATGAGCAAGGCAGTTAGATCCTCCAACGACAAATGCATCGAATGTATAGCGCGAGTCCAACGGAGAGCCTTCAAAACCTGCAGCATGAGTTGGTATCCTCGCACTAGAAATTTGTGCTGTGGTGTTCACACTTGAATTGAGCGATGACACACATCGCGATCCACTTTCTACATCACTCACTTGGTGCTGAAGATCGTCCCCTAACTTTGCTTTATTCGAAACTATTTCTGCTTTATTAGGGGCACTCGGCTCACGCAACACAATATTCACATTTTCTATATCTGAAAACTCTGTTCGCGCACATTCTAATATATGATCTGTATAGTGTGACTGTATCCAACGCCTGAGAAATTTGACAGGTACAGATAAAGTTAAAATTTTATTTGTGTAACTCTCTGCTCCACATGTAATAAACCAACTTTCAAAAACTTCTTCTCCAAGACGGACCTTAAGAGCTATACGTGCTTTTTGCCATTTCGAATCAAGTTGCTGTTTGTCCAACGCCTTTTTTTCCCCGTCTACTTCAAGCATTGGCTCGTTTGGCATTACACGAGTTATAGCACCAACGCTAGAACGTTCGCTCCACGCGCTTCCTCCCGAATTATGATTGTTAATGTACATTTGTTTACCCCGCCATTATACAAGCCGTTAATTTTCAGCGAACCACAGCCAAACGTTACTGTCGAAGAAGAGTAAGCATCTCTGACTACGTTGAACTTGCTGAATTAATACACTTTGCTATCAAGTGTATTGTATCTTTTGCCGGTGTGTTAGGACCGGAATGGGACCGTTGTCTAAACTTCGGCATGCACAAAAAGTGTTTCGCGAATTTGCGGTTTTTTGCGGGTGCAAATATAAAAAGAATGATACGACGCATAGTAGTTACTACCAACGTTTCGCGTCCAACCAAAAAGCTGAAATAGATTGGTTGAAGACCAAAAATTCCGCGCTTTAATCATAGACATATTCTCCACATGCTACTTGTCTAATAGATGCCTATTTCCAAATTATGGTTAATACCAGGATCGGCAACTATATCGAAACTCTCAAATACATAACTGATAGCTAAACTTCAGACGGCCAGAATATTTTGGCCAACACATACACTACAAAACTACAGTCTGTTAATACTTTTGCATTGTGAACATGAAATATACAATTTTAAAACCGTTCTATCCACGATATTCACACACTTTATTAACCATATTTAAACCATATCGCTCAAAACCCGGCCGTGCAACTATGAAATAATTGGTTGATTATCCTATGTAAGTCGTATTCACAACGATTAACCTACTTCGTATTGTACCAATAAAAAAGAAATAAAGCTGTCTAAAGTACTGATAATAATGATTATTACAGGAGAGATTCTTTAAAAGAAAAGCTTTAGATTAATTTTTATTAAGTGAAATTACGGTTCAACCAATTTATCTTTCAGCATCTGAAAGTGGCAAAAATAAAAAAAAGCGTTTGACAGATTGATTATCTATCAAACGCTTTTTCTAATGTGACTAAAGTGAGCTCAATTTTAATTTAAACTCTCAGCCATTTGTTTTACCCGCTTTGAAAGGCGAGATAACTTGCGACTCGCTGTGTTGCTATGGACAACGCCTTTCTGTCCAGAACGCATTATAATTGGTTGAGCAACCCTAAGTGCCTCAGCAGCACTCGCTTTATCACCTATAGCAATTGCTTCTTCAATACGGCGCACCTCAGTACGCATCTTACTTCGACGAGCCTTATTAATGACAGTCCTACGTAAAGTCTGGCGTGCGGCTTTTTTTGCTGAAGACGTGTTTGCCATTATGTAATTGGTCCTGCAAATTATGAATGTCAGTGTTTGTGTTACAGTTTATGTGAAACAAGATTATACAGCACCATTAGCGCATTGCCAACAAGGCTGCGGTCTTAATGAAAGGAGGTAGATATAATCTAAATTATGAAACTTTATAACCAAATTCCAACCAAGATCACTACTGCATAAAATCAAGTATTCTCCTGAATAGATATAGATTGTCCATGCCTACAAACAAGTAGTAATGAGTGATGAATGTAAATAGGTTGCGGCATCTCAACTATAAAGCTGCTTTGCTATAAGTTGAAGAAGCTTGTCAGCAACGTGCTGCTTGTCCATCTCAGGCCAACTTTCAACACTATGAGTCGAAATTATATGTACTGTATTGCGTGATCCCCACATGATACCCCGTTCTGGAGAAACATCATTGGCTACGATCAAGTCGCATCCTTTCTTGAATAATTTAACCTTGGCATTTTCAATAATATTTTCAGTTTCAGCAGCAAAGCCTACAACAAGTTTCGGTCGCAACTTCTTGCGAGCAGCAATTATGCGCAATATGTCAGGATTTTCTGTGAGTGAGAACGCAGGAGGAGATACTCCATTCTTCTTGATTTTCTGTTTTGATTGCTTATTCACCCGCCAATCAACAGCAGCTGCCGCAAAAACAGCGATATCCGCTGGTAATGAAGATTCAACTGCTAAAAGCATTTCTCGGACTGTTTCTACAGGACAGAATTTTATACTATGCGGAACACTAAGGTTTGTTGGTCCTGATACCAGTGTCACTGTAGCTCCCATATCACGCGCAGCAATGGCTATGGCATACCCTTGTTTTCCAGAAGATCGATTTGCAATATATCTTACGGGATCTATTGGCTCGTGGGTGGGACC
>JABSQE010000139.1 GCA_013214245.1 Hyphomicrobiaceae bacterium | reverse complement strand
CGTATTCGCATCAACACTGTTAAAGCGGCTGAGCAGTGCGGAATCTTACACATTCCTGACATCCGTACGCCAGAGCGTCTTGTAAACTGTCTAAAGTCCTGGGATCCAGAACGAAATATTATTTTTGCAAATGAAAACGCGAACAGTACCTCCCCTATAAAGATACTCGAGAAGGTTGGTCGTGGTAAAATTGCCGTTTTGATTGGTCCGGAGGGTGGATTTAGTGATTCTGAGCGTAAATACTTACTCAACCAGCCCTTTGTAAAGAGCATTTCACTTGGCCCGCGCATCATGCGCGCCGATACCGCAGCCATTGCAGTTTTGACGCTTGTAAATGCAGTGTTAGGTGATTGGCAAGCCTATTCATAATTCTTTATTGCACTCATGATTAAGTTTTATAACGAAATATGCCAGACGTTCAGTTAACAGACAAAGTCACCATAACATAACTACTTACGCAATAAAGTACACATTAATTTGTACGAATCACGCGCTGCGTGAGAAAGGTTTTGCTATGTCCACCAAAGAACCCAGGGCGGAAAGTCCGCTTATTGAACGATATGATGACCTAGTAAATTGGATTATTATTGGGGAGAAGCCTAAGTGTAATTGGCGCATTGGCACAGAACATGAAAAATTCGTGTTTCATAAATCAGATCTGAGTCCGGTTGCTTATAGTGGCGAAAACGGTATATGCACCTTGATGAAGGCTTTGATCAAAGATTACAATTGGAGTCCTGTATATGAGGGCCCAACCCTGGTGGCTCTAGAACGTTCAGATGGCGTAAAATTAGAAACTATTTCCCTTGAACCAGGTGGTCAATTTGAACTCTCGGGCGCTCCCCTTGAAAGTTTGCATGAAACTTGCGCTGAGACTGAACAACACTTAGCCGAGACCCTAGAAATTGGGGAGAGGCTCGGTATAGGTTTCATAGGAACTGGCTTCGCACCTACTTGGAAACGCCAAGACATGCCAAACATGCCCAAGAAAAGATACGAAGTGATGGCCCGATATATGCCACAGGTCGGAACACGCGGGCTCGATATGATGTATCGGACGTGTACTATCCAGGTTAATTTAGATTATGAATCTGAATCTGATATGGTAAAAAAGCTACGTATTGCGCTGGCTCTGCAACCTATAGCAACAGCACTTTTTGCCTCTTCTCCTTTCACAGAAAACACTCCCAATGGGTTCAAATCAATGCGCAGTAAAGTTTGGCGAGATACTGATCCAAATCGTACTGGCGTGCTTCCCTTTGCTTTCGAAGAAGGTATGGGATATCAACGCTATGTTGATTATGCCCTTGATGTACCTATGTATTATGGCTACCGTACTGGTAAATATATTGATGTTGCAGGCGCATCATTTCGTAAGTTTATGAACGGAGAACTTGATCAACTACCAGGAGAAAAACCTACGGAAGATAATTGGTCAGATCACTTAACCACACTTTTTCCCGAAGTACGTCTAAAACATTTCATGGAAATGCGCGGTGCAGACGGAGGACCTTGGCGTCGTATTTGTGCACTACCTGCATTTTGGGTAGGGTTGCTTTATGCCCCTAATGCCATCGATGCAGCGTGGGATCTGGTTAAAGATTGGACCTCTGAGGAACACCTTGCTCTACGTGACACTGTCCCAGAGTTAGGGTTAGAGGCTCCTTTCCGCAAAGCGACGCTTCTTGAAGTAACGCGAGAGGTAGTTCGTATATCGGAGGCAGGTCTAAAAAGTCGGCATAGACTAAATAGTAAAGGAGATGATGAAACAATTTTTTTAGAATTTGTCCAAGAAGTGGCCGCATCTGCGCGCGCGCCTGCAGACGAACTCCTGAATCGTTATTATAATTCCTGGAACGGTGAGATCAGCCGCATTTTCAAAGAATACTCTTTTTAAGATATTAACATCGAAGTTCGATCTGTCGTATAAGGTATATATTTAATTTATTGACGATAGCGTAATCACAGATCTTGCATATTATTTAAGCACACGTCAAATGCAACGCTTTGGACAGGTTATTTCGGCAACTTAACTACGCACTATCTCTTGCTGGGCATCTTCAACCTAATTAGCGCCACCGTGAGCGACAGAGGGACTTCTCATATTTTCTATCCGGATCTAAAAAACTACCAACATCTAGAAACATATTTAATTTGATACGAAGCCACTAGCGGAGCAAAATCTAGACATCACATTGACTTCACCGGCTGCATCTCTCACCATACACTTGTCGACATAAAAACGTCGTCTTAGCTTAACTTTACAAGTATTGTGATTATTAAGAACCAGGGTTGCGGCATACGATAACAATAATCACCATTAGGCTATTAGATTGTTATGCCGTGGTGCAACAAATGCGACATGATTTAACTTCGTATTACCTAGACGTAGGATACCTTTTGGTTTGTAGTGCTAGTTAACGCACCAGATATAAAGTTTCTAATACTTAATAGATCAAATAAAAAGAGATCTATTTACTTTGTATATTATCTAAAAATCCCTGATGGGTTTAAAAGCAGTAAAAAGGAGTATTACAATGCTGCGGCTAGTTCTCGCCTACACCGTTGTAATATTGTTCCAGGAGCTACCCCATGGGTTAGCTTGCTCTGAGAAACTTGGCGTATCACGCACTATTACAATAGATACAAGTGGCGGTCTTCTACATGGAAGTGTGCAATATAAAACTGCAAGCTTACTACGAGAAGGAGAAGTTGTATTAACATTCGACGATGGTCCATTACGCCCTACTACGCGCAAGGTACTTGCAGCGTTAAGGGATCATTGTACCAAAGCAACTTTTTTTATGGTAGGAAGCATGGCCGTGGCTAATCCTGCAATGGTACGAGAAGTAGCGGACGCAGGTCATACTATTGCTAGCCATACGTGGTCACACAAAAATTTACAACGCTGGAGTGACGGCCGCGGTAAAGCAGAGATAGAGTTGGGTATCAGTACAATTCAATACGCACTAGGAAAACCGATAGCACCTTTCTTCCGGTTTCCTTATCTTGCTGATCCAAAAGCTATGATTACATATAACCAACAGCGCAATATTGCTGTGTTCTCAATTGATATAGATTCCCGAGACTTTAGAACACGAAGCGGTAGTCAGATGCGTTATACGGTCATGAGACACCTGAGATCACGTAGGAAAGGTATAATACTGCTTCACGACATCCAGATTTCCACTGCACGTGGCATTCAGTCTCTCCTAGATGAATTATATTTCGAAGGTTATGAGATTGTTCATTTTGAAGCCTCAAATACTATTCCGACCATACCTGCCTACGACCGCCAAGCCGTGAAGCTACATACAAAAAAGCGATTTGGACCAAAAGTTCAACCTGTAGAGCATATTGGTACTCGTCATACAGAGGTTAATTTGATAAAGGAAGCGGGCGTTAATCAGAATAAACCAGCAAGCGAGAGGGTGAAAAATGACTGGAGGAGCCGAATATTACTCGGAAATTAAACTCAGATGCGATGGAAACAAGCTAAAAAAATTAGCGTATGTATGTTCTAAAACTATGTTCAATTAAGTGACATTGATTCAAATCCAAATATTACTGTATTATAGATTTAACATCAGTGCCAAAATTTTCCTGCTTACAAGAGTTATACGGCGTATAGTTGGCCCCTTACTCACATAATTAGGATTCATATTTAATTTCTAAGATCGCTGGTAAAGCAAGGCCATTTTCTTACTTAGACAAAAAAGCATTAACATATCATTTAATTTACCGAATACGGTACAACACGCAAATCATCACTGATGCATGTGACTGTCTTAGCTCTTGATCGACAGAAAATTATATCGATTCTGAATCAGATTAAAATAATCACCTTAACGATATCAGCCTGATTAATATCGACATTAGTGAGCAAAACTAAACTAATCGACCAACAATTAGAATCTACATAAATAAAATTACAAGAAAGGAAACTAATGCATAAGCACTAGTTAAGTGCTCGTTACCATCGTTACATAGTTCATTGTTTAGCTTAAGTCTGTAGTAAGCAGTACCAAAAATACCATTATCAAAGTAAAAATACTTAATTCATACAGTCGAGATACAGTGTAACAGCACAAACTATTTTATAAATCAATCTAATTATAGTCACTATTCAATTGCTTGTGACATATGCCTATAGCTACTATACGTATTTGCACTATCTATATCAAAAAAAGTTAAAAATCTAATTTTTATACTGAATTGTAACCGCTATCAAGCACGCTAGGAGCTTAGAATGTTTCACTCTTTCTTTCCCAAACCTATGCTCTTTTTTAGCTCATTTGCGGTCTGGGCCATTTTTTGTGTCATCCTATGGTTTACCGCTGGAAACACCTGGGGACCGGAGCTCAGCATTGGAAACTTATTTGGCTACGTCTACCCTGAATTAATCGTTAACGGTGCAAACAATGAGGCTCAGCATACATATTTAGCAGCTCAAAAAAGCGCACTTAATTTTTGGTATTACCAATATTTAGTCGTTTCTTTTTTGCTATTCACTGGCTTTTGGATGCGTTTTACATCTCACAAATGGAACTCATGGTCTGTTGCAGGATCATCCTTGATTGTTTTCGTGACTTGGTTTCAGGTACAAATCGATGTGATGATCAATGAGTGGTTTGGTCGCTTTTACAACACAATTCAACAAGCCCTTTCGAAGCCAAACAACATCGAGAATAAAGAATTTATCGATCATCTATTGTATTTCGCAGTATTAGCAGCAATCTCAATACTTTTTTCTGTACTAAATGGTTTTTTTACTAGTCATTATGCTTTTCGTTGGCGCACAGCAATGAACGAGTATTACATGAGCCGTTGGAATCGATTACGCTTTATTGAAGGTGTATCACAACGTATCCAAGAGGATACGATGCGTTTTGCAACTATTATGGAAAGTCTTGGTACAAGATTTCTTGATTCTGTGATGACACTTTTAGCTTTTCTTCCAATATTGTGGGGACTATCTAGCCATGTCAAAGTTCTACCCCTTATTGGTACAGTACCACAAGGACTTGTGTTGATCGCGATTATATGGGCATTAGGTGGTACAGTTCTACTAGCAGCTGTTGGGATTAAGTTACCCGGCCTACAATTCCGTAATCAACGTGTGGAAGCCGCTTATCGTAAAGAGCTTGTCATGGGTGAGGATCACACAAACCGTGCAATGCCACATACAATAGCACAGCTCTTTAATGATGTACGCTTAAACTATTTTCGGCTGTACTTTCATTACATGTATTTCAACATTACAAGATATTCATATCTGCAATTCAGTGTAGTAGTTCCCTACCTGGCTTTAACACCAACGATTGTAACCGGAGCGATCACACTTGGTATTATGCAGCAAATTATACGTGCTTTTGGACGTGTTGAAAGTTCATTCCAATTTCTTGTTCATTCCTGGACAACCATTGTCGAACTTATATCAATTTATAAACGTTTAGCAGCATTTGAAGCAACATTACAAAACAGAGAATTAACTGGAATAGAGCTAGAGGTACAATCGTGATCAACTTAGTAGGCAAAAAGTACTAAAAAGCTTATATAATCTTTTTAAGTTATTGGTCAGATTTAGTGGAATGTTTTACACAAATCATTCCCTTCAATAAATCTCTTTGTTAATTCTCAGTATGCAAAAGGAACTGCATGGGATAGTAAACCCCATAACATTTACAGCTTGCCAATTTTTATAGTAGGCTGAAACTTCATAAGTATATAGGTGAATGGCTAGATTAGCTAATGCAAAGTCAAGTACTGATTTTGATCTAAAACAATTCAGCCTTTAGTTAGTTTTGACTGGTGCTAAAGAACTCAAAACTATTAAAAGTTCTGTTTGTAAGCTATAAGAATTATTGAGTTATGAATTTCGACATATAACCTCATAGCTTTCACGACTTGGTCGATATGACATAGATTAACTTTGACCTAAAATACACAATTTTAGTTTAGAAAGCTATGACTAAAAAACACACCTTTATATACTTAAAGTTTAGTATTTATTCTTCAGACTATTAAAGCATATCAAGCAGCATCTACAATATTAATTAATATTTTTACTATTGGCCGCTTGCCCCAAACACGTTCTACTTTTGCCCGTACTGCACGCCGCAATGCATCACGTATCATTTCACAATCTTTACGCCGACGTTTTGGTATACTGTCTATAGTTCCGTTAATTGCGTCAAATATCAAATTCTCTATAAGCTTGCCATGACTATCTTCTAAAGGTACTCCATCAATTACTAAATCAACACCACCTAACACATCTCCTCGAGACGTAATAGCAAGCGCTACAGCAACGAAACCGACCACAGAGAGCTTACGACGTTGTCGAACTGGGGAACTGTCTGCAGCCATAATAAGTCTACCGTCACGGTAATATCGTCCAACAGGTACGTTACCTATGATTTTCGGTTCGTTTGGTGCAAGCCGTACCATCTGGCCGTTTGCCAAAGCAATAACGATTGGAATACCAGCTAGGCGTGCCAGACGTGCATTCTCATGCAAATGGCGAATCTCTCCGTGCATAGGTATCATAATTTTAGGCTGAACCCATGAATACAAATTAATTAATTCATTACGCTGCGAGTGACCAGTTGCATGTACCAAATAATTGTCGTCGGTGATTACATTACATCCCAGAGCCGCCAAGCTATTCTGGATCGCAAGAACCGCTTTTTCATTTCCCGGAATGGTTCGTGAGGAGTAGATAACGGTATCGCCTCTAGTTAGTTTTATATCGCGATGCGTAGATGATGCAATTCGAGCCATAGCAGCTCTTGGCTCACCTTGACTTCCTGTTACTATTGCTAACGCTTCGTTGGGTGCCAAATGACTGTAATATTCCTGATCCAGATAGTTAAAATCGACAGGTAAATGACCAGAATCAATGGCCACGCGTATCGCGCGGTGCAACGCACGACCAACTACAACTAGCTGCCGACCAGCCTCTTGCGCAGCATCGGCGATAGCTTTAATACGACTTACATTCGATGAAAATGTAGTAATTGCAATCCGTCCGGACTGTTGCGCTATAATATTTGTTAGCGATTTAGCAACCTCTGTTTCAGATGGTGAGGTACCTTCACGAAAAGAATTCGTCGAATCACATATCAGAATATCTATGCCATCCTGTCCAAGCTCCACAATTCGTGCTTCATCTGTTACCTCACCTAAATAGGGAACAGGGTCAATTTTCCAATCTGCTGTGTGAAAAACTGTACCTAGCGGTGTCTTTATCACTAGGCCTGATGTCTCCGGAATTGAATGCGCCATCGAAATAAGTTCAAGAGCAAAGGGGCCAACTGTGAAAGATGATCTAACAGGGACTTCCTTTATAATTGGATATATATCACATGGAAACTCAGCTAGCTTTGCCCTTAACATATAAGCAGCAAAGGGCGTTGTGTAGACTGGTGCCTTAAGTATAGGCCACATTTCTGCTACGGCTCCAATATGATCTTCGTGAGCATGCGTGATAACTATCCCAGCAAGATTTTGACTTTCATCTTCTATGAAACGAAGATCAGGAAGTATAATATCTATACCTGGCTCATCTTCATTAGGAAATGTTATTCCCAAATCAACCATGAGCCATTGTCGTTTATCAGACCTACCGAATCCGTATAGATAGACGTTCATTCCGATCTCACCGAGACCGCCAAGAGCAACGAAAACCAAATCAGAAGAACTATTCAGAGGATTATCTTTCATCCGTTCTTATTATGATCCTACTTGCAGGAATTTATTGTGATTTTACCAATCAACTTTAACTTCACCAACATTAACGAATATAACTTCACCTGTGGCAAGCCTAAGCATTAAAGCACCGGCCTCGGTAAGACCAGCGAAAGTACCACGCACTAACGAACTGCTAATATTAACCGATATTGGTGCACCAAGAGGAAACGAGCGCCTCAACCATCTTGTTCGAATGGTATCAAAATTAATTCCGTTATTCCAAACCTTTAGATAGTCATACAGCTTATAATCTAGTTCACCCAAAAGCTCGTCAGGTTGAGGTGATGCTCCTAGTTCTTGCATTGCTGTAAATTCCCGCCCTTTGATAGTCGGTTTACTAGTTATATTAACGCCATATCCTATTATAGCAAACCTCTTATTATTGTGTGAAATGGTTTCCACTAACACACCGCCAATTTTAGCCACACCACACAATATGTCATTCGGCCATTTTAGTCGGCAAAATTTTTCTACCGAATGGGCACTACCTACTAACGAGCTCACCGTATCACAGGCAGCAAGACCTGCTACAAAAGCAAGCTGAGGTAAACAAACTAAAGGACACAGAGGTGCAAACAAGAATGTCGCATATAGGTTTCCCACAGGTGAGTACCAAGGTTTTCCGCTGCGACCGTAGCCTGCTTTCTGCTCATCTGCCCTCAACCAAACAGGACCTCGCTCGCCGTTCTCTATTAAACGGCGAGCCTTGTAATTTGTAGAGCTAACCGAAGCATACTCAAACACAGGATGATACAACAACTACTCCTTACAACGCCGTGTCAGGGAACCAAATATATAAAGTTTAGAGCGTAAGTGTTCTTGCTGCTATCAAAGCGGCGTCAACAAAAGGACCAAGAATGGTGACACCAACAAGCATGAGCAGTGCTGACGTTAGAATGATAACTCCAGGATTGAAGCGAACAGGTTGAAATGGATCTCTAGAATCATCAAAAAACATGATCTTAATGATACGCAAATAGTAGTAAGCTCCGATAACGCTAGCTAACACTCCAAATATTGCTAAACCGTAAAGCTCAGCTTGCACAGCTGCGAGAAGAACATGATACTTAGCGAAAAAACCTACTAATGGTGGAATACCAGCTAATGAAAACATTAAAATCATAAGGCCAAAGGCAAGGGGCAAGTTATTTTTTGCGAGACCAGACAATTCATGTATGTCTTCAAGAGATTGTCCGTCTCGGCGCATACAGACAATGCTAGCAAACACACCTAGAGTCATAACTACATATATGGACATGTAAATCAAGACGCCCTGAACACCCTCAGCTGTGTTAGCCGCCAAACCAACAAGTGCAAAACCAACATTAGATATTGAAGAATAAGCCATCAACCTTTTAATGTTTGTTTGTCCTATAGCTGCAAAAGCTCCAAAAAGCATAGAGGCAATTGCAATAAACGTAATAATCTGTTGCCACTGTGGAGCAATACCCGGAAAAGCACTCATTGAAACTCGAACCAGTAAAGCTATAGCAGCAACTTTTGGAGCTGTTGCGAAGAACGCAGTGACTGGTGTTGCTGACCCTTCATAAACGTCTGGTGTCCACATATGAAACGGAACTGCAGATATTTTGAACGATATACCTACCATAAGGAATACAAGCCCGAAGATCAGCCACAGATTTACAGAAGCGTCTGTTCCTTTAGCCGCATTAGCGATCACTTGAAAATCAGTAGATCCAGCAAAACCGTACAGTAAAGATGCACCATACAACAATATTCCTGAAGATAAAGCTCCAAGAACAAAGTATTTGAGGCCCGCCTCGCTAGAACGCACCGAATCACGCCTATATGCTGCCATAACATACAAAGCAAGACTTTGTAGTTCAAGGCCAATATATAATGCGATCAAATCACCAGCAGATATCATAACCATCATACCAGCTGTAGCAAACATAACTAGGACCGGATATTCAAATTTCATGATGCCGTGATCACTAAAATCATCAAATGCAAGCATAAGAGCACATATAGATCCCGCTATCGCTAAAATTTTCATAAACCGAGCAAAGCTATCGTTTTTAAACGCACCTAAAAAGAGTGACTGCGATCCATCAACAGCCCACAATAGAGCAACAGTAGCAGTTATTAGGACAATTATAGAGAGCCAGCCGACATTAACTGCTTCAGTCTGTGTCTCTGAACCGAAAACGCCGTACATCAAGAGCACAATTGCACCTAAAATGATGATAAACTCCGGTAACATTGGAGCATACGTAACAAAGCTTTCAGACATTGGAAAATACCTTGTAATTTTATTAGTTAGACGTTCCAAATTGGAACTGTATACATTGTCATTGCGCTGCTAAAACTGTAGCCACCTGTGATGCAGCCTCAAAATTAGCAACCAGGTTTCTTACCGAAGCTGATGTTACATCAAGGATAGGACTTGGGTAAAAGCCAAATAAAATAGTTAAAATTATGAGAGGTAACATGATCGAAATTTCACGAGTGTTCATGTCACTAATAAACTTTAACTTTGGCTTTTCAAGCACACCAAGAATTACTTTACGATATAGCAGTAGTGCATAGCAGGCTGATAAAATAATTCCTGTGGTTGCAAAAACTGCTACCCACGAATTAGCTTTAAAAGCCCCCACTAAAGTAAGAAACTCACCAATAAAACCCGAAGTACCAGGTAAACCAATATTTGCCATAGTAAATACTAAAAAGCAGAAAGCATAGATGGGCATTCGGTTGACGAGACCACCGTAGGCTGCGATTTCACGTGTATGCATTCGATCGTAGACTACGCCAACACATAGAAAAAGCGCTGCCGAGACAATACCATGGCTAAGCATCTGAAAAATAGCACCATCGATACCTTGTGAATTGCCGGCAAAAATTCCCATTGTAACGAAACCCATATGGGCGACCGAAGAATACGCAATGAGTTTTTTCATATCTACCTGTGCAAGAGCCACTAAAGACGTGTAAATAATTGCAACAACAGAGAGCGCAAATACCAAAGGAGCTAATTCGATAGATGCTAATGGGAACATGGGGATTGAAAAGCGCAAAAACCCATAGCCGCCCATTTTTAGCAAAATACCAGCCAAAACTACCGAACCTGCGGTAGGAGCTTCGACGTGAGCATCAGGCAACCAAGTATGCACTGGCCACATTGGCATTTTCACAGCGAACGAAGCGAAAAAAGCAAGCCATAACCACCACTGAACCTCAGAAGAAAAGAGTCGAGGATTTTGTGCAATCGCGTTAATTAGTGCAGGAATGTCTGTTGTCTTCGCATCCCAGTAAATGAACATCATAGCAAGCAACATCAAGACCGAACCAAATAACGTGTAAAGGAAAAACTTATAACTTGCATACACACGCCGCTTTCCTCCCCACACGCCTATGATAAGAAACATTGGTATAAGGCCTGCTTCGAAAAACAAATAGAACAACACTAAATCTAATGCACAAAAAACACCAATCATAAGTGTTTCAAGCACTAAAAAGGCGATCATGTATTCTGAGACGCGTTCACGTACCGAATCCCAACTAGCAATGATGCAAAGTGGTAGAAGAAACGTGGTCAAAATCACAAATAGCATGGAGATGCCATCAACACCCATTTTGTATTGGAAAGGACCAAACCATCGATATTCTTCAACGAATTGAAATTCTGACGTAGAGATGTCAAAGGGATACCAGACAAAAATAACGGAAAGCACGAATGTAAAGATGGTTACAAAAAGTGCAATCCATCGGGCATTACGATGACCGCAAGGGTCGTCAGCCAATGCCATAATGAAAGGAACACCAACTAATGGCATGAGAGCTATCAGCGACAGAACTGGTGGATTTTCAAACATTATCATCGCATCAACTCCCTACCTAAAGACCATAGATCAATACTTGTAAACATGAAGTAGGTGGTGATAACGGCAACACCAATCATCATGACAAAAGCGTAGTGATAAACAAAGCCTGATTGGATTTTCACAACCGTGTTGGTAATATCAAGGACACGTGCAGCTGTGCCATTCGGCCCAAGACCATCAATTATGATACCATCACCAATTTTCCATAAAAACCTGCCAAGCCATCGTATTGGCCGAACAAAAATCCAGCAATATAATTCATCAAAATACCATTTATTTAGAAAAAATAGGTACAGAGGTTTGAAAACCTTAACTGTAATAGCAGGTAAAGACGGAACGCGGATATAGTACAGCCATGCAAACCAAGCTCCTGAAAGCATAGCGACGAAAGGCATCCAACTAACCCATGGAATTAGCCTGACAGCCTCATGCATTTCATGAATAATGTGATTATCTGCACCCTCGAAAATAGCCGTACCCCAAAACTCCTTGTAATGGTGACCAATAAAGTAATCTTTAAAAATATATCCAGAGAGAATTGCGCCAGCAGCCAATATAAAGAGAGGGATGAGCATCACAACAGGGCTCTCATGTGCTGAGCGAAATATATCGGGCTCAGCTCTAGTTTTACCGTGAAAGGTCATAAAAATTAGGCGCCATGAATAAAAAGACGTCATGAAAGCCGACGCAACCAAAGTCCAGAACACATAGTTGAAAGGTGTGTGACTAGCATAAGCAGCCTCAATTATGGCGTCTTTGGAATAAAAACCAGCAAATCCAATTGCATGCGGAATACCAACACCTGTCAACGCAAGTGTACCAATTAACATCATAGTCCACGTTACGCGTATTCTTGGTGCAAGACCGCCCATGTTGCGCATATCCTGTTCATGATGCATGGCGTGGATAACGGAGCCTGCGCCTAAAAACAAAAGTGCCTTAAAAAAAGCATGTGTAAAAAGGTGAAATACCGCCACACTGTAAGCTCCTAACCCACATGCAGCAAACATATATCCTAATTGAGAACAAGTGGAATAAGCTATCACGCGCTTAATGTCATTCTGAACCAATCCCACAGTAGCTGCAAAAAAAGCGGTGAAGGTACCGACAAAAGTCACGACCGTCAATGAAATAGGACTTGATTCAAATAATGGAGACAAACGCACAACCATGAATACGCCAGCTGTAACCATAGTTGCTGCATGAATCAAAGCTGACACAGGTGTCGGACCTTCCATGGCATCCGGTAGCCATGTATGCAACAAAAACTGTGCTGATTTACCCATGGCACCCATAAATATAAGCAGGCATATGCAGGTCGTAACTTCGATATTGTAATCAAACACCTTAATTGTTAGGCCACCGAATTCTGGAACAGCTGCAAAAACTGCATCGAATTGTAGTGTATTAGTTAACGCAAAGATGCCGAATATACCAATCGCAAATCCAAAATCACCTACGCGATTGACCACAAACGCTTTCATGGCTGCTGCGTTTGCAGACGGCTTCTTAAACCAGAAGCCAATCAGTAGATAGCTAGCGAGACCAACACCTTCCCAGCCAAAAAACATCTGCAAAAGATTATCGCTAGTGACTAGCATTAACATGGCAAAGGTAAAAAGAGATAGGTAGGCGAAGAACCTGGAGCGTGCTTTATCTCCATGCATATAACCGATCGAATAAAGATGCACAACACTAGAAACAGTTGTCACCACAACGAGCATCACCGCTGTTAGGGTGTCAATGCGTAGGCTCCAAAAAACTTCTAAATCACCAGAAGCAATCCATCGCCCAATTGGAACCTTTACTGTTTGATGCTCAAATCCAACCTGCGCAAGTACGATCCATGACAATAAAGCCGAAATCATAAGAAGTGCAGTAGAAATCGCTTCCGATCCGCGATCGGTGATATAACGCCCTAAGAAGCCAGCAATGCAGGCTCCTAATAAAGGCAGGAACACAATAGCCTTATACATCATAGCAACAATCAACCTCTCATCATGTTAACATCTTCAACCGCAATCGATCCACGGTTTCTAAAATACACGACAATGATTGCGAGCCCTATGGCGGCTTCAGCAGCAGCGACTGTTAATACCATCATAGCAAATATTTGCCCTACGAGATCTGAATTAAAGACAGAAAACGTAACTAAGTTAATATTAACTGCTAACAACATAAGTTCAATTGACATAAGAATAACAATAACGTTTTTACGGTTAAGGAAAATGCCGAAAATCCCAATTGTGAACAGCACGGCAGCTAGTGTAAGATAATGACCGCTTCCAATTTCCATTAGGTCAACCCTTTATGCTCAAACAGTAAAAATGAAGCAATCATGCTGTACCGTCCTCATCACGGGACGGAATGATTGACTGACCTGGAACAAGAGATACTACTTCAATAGCGCTCTCCGGGACCCGTGCAACTTGCGCAGATATTATCTGACGTTTAACACCAGTTTTGTGGTGTAAAGTAAGGACAATGGCACCTATCATCGAGACAAGAAGAATGAGACCTGCCCCCTGAAAGATGAATAAGTACTTTGTGTATAAAACACGACCTATTGCCTCTGTATTCGTCAAATTAATGTCAATAGCTGCAGCTGGCTGACCAACGATGTTAGATGGGAACTGACTCAACCCGACTACTAGTATAAGCTCCACAAGAACTAGAGTTCCTATGCTAGCTCCTAGTGGAGCACTTTTGATAAAGCCCGCCCGTAACTCGGAAAAGTCAATATCCAACATCATCACAACAAAAAGGAATAGCACTGCCACAGCACCTACATATACTATGACCAATAGCATAGCTAGGAACTCAGCTCCTAACAGCACAAAAAGAGCTGCAGCATTGAAAAAAGTTAAGATTAAAAAAAGCACAGCGTGAACTGGATTACGCGCAACAATAACCATTGATGCAGATAACACGGCAACACTGGCGAAAAGATAAAAGAAAAATTCTGTTAGCCCCATTATCTTAGTCCGTTTTACCATCTAATAATACAGCCCGTCGAACTTGCTCCCGAATGACGGCTGTACAATGTTTATTCCAAAAGCGGCGCGTTCGAAATCTTCGGAACAAGCAAAAACAAAGGATGACCGTCATTAATGAACATAAGAGAACAAGATCGGTTAAACCATTGTTTAGCAACTCGTGTGTTCCGACCGCTAAAGCCACAAGCAGTCCTAATCTACTCAAACTATGCAATTTTGAACTTCCGAATTCCAAATCGCGCTGATCTCTTGCTATTATGCCATACATAGCTAATTCGTCATCTGTTAGTTGCGAAAGCAGCCTACGCCATTTTTTCGCACTACTCTCAGGCTTAACGATATTCAGCGTCGTATCCAATGTTCTTCGCTATTTCACGCTCCCAACGATCACCGTTCATTAAGAGCCGTTCTTTGTTATAAAAAAGTTCTTCGCGTGTTTCAGTAGCGAATTCAAAATTAGGCCCTTCCACAATAGCATCTACGGGACATGCCTCTTGGCACAAACCGCAATAAATGCACTTTGTCATGTCAACGTCATATCGAGTTGTACGCCGAGTCCCATCATTTCGACGCGGCCCAGCCTCGATTGTGATTGCTTGAGCCGGACAAGTTGCTTCGCATAACTTGCACGCTATGCAACGTTCTTCACCGTTAGGATAGCGCCTCAGCGCGTGTTCACCACGAAAACGTGAACTAAGGGGACCCTTCTCAAAAGGATAATTCAACGTGAACTTTGGACGAAAAAAGTATTTCATAGCTAAAAAAAATGCTGAGACAAATTCCATAAGAAACAGTGACTTAATATTCTGCACGATCACCATGCAAACAACCTCCTCGAATAGTTATCCTGTTGTAGAGCCGCTCCATTATTAGGTAAAGCGGGACATATCATAACTAATTCCAATAAACACTGGTATTAGAGCCACAATATTTACCAATCATAAAGCTCCTAATTGAGGCAATAAGACCTTACCAAATCGCAGCGTAGCAGCCACTAGAACAACCATCACAAGCGATAGCGGCAAAAACACTTTCCAACCTAGATGCATGAGTTGATCATAGCGATATCTGGGAACAATAGCCTTAACCATGGCAAACATAAAAAAAACAAATACTACTTTAAGAAGAAACCAGATAACCCCTGGCACTATATTGACTGGCCATACATCAATTGGTGGCAACCAACCGCCAAGAAACAATATTGTGGTTAACGCGCACATAGTAGTAATGGCTACATATTCACCTAACATGAACAACAGATAGGGTGTTGATGCATATTCAACCATAAAGCCCGCCACCAATTCGGATTCAGCTTCCGGCAAATCAAATGGGGGGCGATTAGTCTCTGCCAAAGCGGATATGAAAAACACTACAAACATAGGGAATAGCGGTAGCCAAAACCAATTGAACAAACCGTATGCTCCTCTTTGTGCCTCAACGATTGCTGCCATGTTCATAGAACCAACGCAAAGCAGGACACAGACAATCACTAATCCGATCGAAACTTCATAAGATATCATCTGAGCGGCCGATCGAAGCGCACCCATAAACGGATACTTAGAATTGGAAGCCCAACCT
>JABSQE010000138.1 GCA_013214245.1 Hyphomicrobiaceae bacterium | reverse complement strand
TTTTTTGAATTGTTTCCTTTTTCATCATAGTAATCAACGGTTCCATCGCTACTTCGGAAACGCCAGAACTCACTTGTTTCACCTCCGCTTTTTATAACTGTGTGAAACAATTCGCCAAGTTTGGTTTTTCCGTTAGGCTGCTTTCGAAGCTCAAATATTAGTTCAATTTGATCTCCGTTACTTAACTTGCGACGGAAATCAATGCTATAAGCATGGATCCTTAAGATTTTTTGTATGATTGATGGGTCTAAATTCTGTGTTAATCCAGCATCGTAAATAGCCGCGTATAAGGTATTAAGATTCCAATGATTTGTTCCAGCATTCATAGATTTCAATAGTGTTTCTTGATCAATTTCAGCATTAGCTTCAAATTCTCCAGTTTCATTACGCTTTACAGTAACGAGATGATTATGGGCGAGGCCGAACAATGAAAAGCCAGAGGGCTCGAGTAAGCCAGGCTTAGTTACCGATTCAACCATGTGAACATGGATCTCCTGACCGGGAGAAATTTTATTCATGCCTATTACAGTATTTGCTGCATTAACCATATTTCCTGCATGCCAGTTTGGTGAACCCATTTTCTGCAAGATACGTATAACCGAATCACCTTTGCCTACCTTTACTACACGAACCTCTCCTGGAGGGATGTCTTCATTTTTATCTATTTCAATGGCTGCATTACGGTGCAATTCGGTTAAGTTAGAGCCTATTTGACCAAGTAATGAAATGCCAACTCTATGATCAGATAGATAATTCAGAGTAAATTTAGTTGGTAAATTTCCAACCTGATCCATGTTAATACCCTGCAATTGTCTAAGTATCCTTTGTTCATACCGAACGATTGACTTTACATCGTCTAAACCAAGACTAACGGCCTGCTGGTCATAAAAAGTCAAAGGAAGAGGATCAATTATTCTTACCTCAATCCGACCAAATTTATGACCATTTTCTTCCACAATACTGCTATTATTTTCATCAGCTTTGGTTGCATATAGACCTAAAGGATTGAAACGTGGAATAAATTCTGCGTTAGCTGAGGACGCTGAGGCAAGCCTAGCTACAATGCGTATATATGATCTTATTTTAATAAATGGTCTGTTGTTCCGTTGCATATTAACTTGCTCGTGAATTGTATATCTAGCTGATAACGCACCACTTGCAAATTGCAATTTATCAGATTTTGGTATGCTCCAATTCAATCCGCCGAAAAGATGATTATGTAGTGTCGATCCTCCAGTAGATTTTTTCGCCTCGTATATCTGACTGATCATTTGATTTAGGCTAGGTCGAGTATCAAGAGATCCAATTATAACTACGGCAATAACTAAAGTTCCTACCACTGCCGCAATACAGGTACTGATAAGCCATTTACCTCTTTCACCACTGTGATCGCGGATATAAACACCACTTAATGTTCGCTCGTCGGGACCACGATAAATATATGGTAGACGGCAATCTGACCGTGTAAGATGCGAATCTTTATAACCCATTCTAAATGCAAGTTTAATTTTATTTTGCATTGATAAAGTAGACCCTCAGAAATTGAAGAATAATAAGATTTTATACACCTTATAGAAGACATAAACCGGTTGCAAAACACTCTGACTTATAAAAAATTATAAAGAAATTTCGCAAAAAAATATCATTGGCAACAAAAAAAACTCTTTTAATACAATAACACTACAGCCGTTGTAAAAGCACCGAGATTTATTGTGATCATCCTGATGATGATTAAAAGAAAAAAACTTTAAATAATGTGTTGACAGTATGATCTCCATTGTGCATATTGAGCTTCTGCTTGGGACATATACCAACGCAGGCAGACATAGATCAATAAATTAAACGCGATTCTGATTCTTTAATCAACATCGTTTATTAAGCTTAAATGCTTATTACTTAATTATTAACTAGTTTGCTGCTCTTTGAAAATTTACATAATGAAAGAGAAACGAAGGCGGCGGTGTTCAGGCGGCTCACTCACACAGTGAGCAATACTGTTAACTGACCTAAGCCTTAGCGTTTAGCAGATTCTTCTGCACTGCTAGTGACCTAATGGTCTGATGCACGCATAAAGTATTTGCGCTCTATACGCTAGTGCAATACCAGAATGATTCCACCTGGAAGGTTGGTAAGCTAATTTCAAACTTGAGAGTTTGATCCTGGCTCAGAACGAACGCTGGCGGCAGGCTTAACACATGCAAGTCGAACGATCTTCGGATAGTGGCAGACGGGTGAGTAACGCGTGGGAACCTTCCCTATGGTACGGAATAGCTCCGGGAAACTGGAATTAATACCGTATAAGCCCTGAGGGGGAAAGATTTATTGCCATAGGATGGGCCCGCGTTGGATTAGCTTGTTGGTGTGGTAACGGCTCACCAAGGCTCCGATCCATAGCTGGTCTTAGAGGATGATCAGCCACACTGGGACTGAGACACGGCCCAGACTCCTACGGGAGGCAGCAGTGGGGAATATTGGACAATGGGCGCAAGCCTGATCCAGCCATGCCGCGTGAGTGAAGAAGGCCTTAGGGTTGTAAAGCTCTTTCACCTGCGAAGATGATGACGGTAGCAGGAGAAGAAGCCCCGGCTAACTCCGTGCCAGCAGCCGCGGTAATACGGAGGGGGCTAGCGTTGTTCGGAATTACTGGGCGTAAAGGGCGCGTAGGCGGGATGGCAAGTCAGGGGTGAAAGT
Source organism: Hyphomicrobiaceae bacterium (assembly GCA_013214245.1). Taxonomy (GTDB): domain Bacteria; phylum Pseudomonadota; class Alphaproteobacteria; order Rhizobiales; family Hyphomicrobiaceae; genus Tectiglobus; species Tectiglobus profundi. The sequence continues at coordinate 162 of JABSQE010000138.1, read as the reverse complement.
CCTGGGCTCAACCTGGGGACTGCCCTTGAAACTGTTATTCTTGAGACCGGGAGAGGATGGCGGAATTCCCAGTGTAGAGGTGAAATTCGTAGATATTGGGAAGAACACCAGTGGCGAAGGCGGCCATCTGGATCGGCACTGACGCTGAGGCGCGAAAGCGTG
>JABSQE010000137.1 GCA_013214245.1 Hyphomicrobiaceae bacterium | reverse complement strand
TCTTATAACAGAGATTAAGAATATGCGCTTATAAGGCTTATAAATGTTTGCAGCTCCACCCTGATTTAAGCTATCCGTCGATTGGAAAGTTATAAGTTTCATGTTTGGTAACTCAAGACAGTTTATCCCAACTGTTGCTGAAAAATAGATCGGTGATTTTTAATTCTATTGGGTCGAAGCAGATTACAGTATAGCAAAAATAAGTTTTTGTTTTGCCCTGGTTTCTTTAGGCATTTAATTGTTTGCCTCACACAAAAAAATCCGAATTGCAATTGATAAAATAATAGCGACCTCTAAGTTTAGTAACCGTGTTGGTACTAGTATTACTGCCTTTATAAAAGTTATAACCAGCTTACCGTTAAGAATTGTAGAGATAAGAGACTTTCTTGATTTATGCTTTCTTTTATATACTGCATGTCATGGTGGCACTTTGAGGGTATTTAGTTCTTACTTTATTGTGTGAAGTAAAGTTTACGTGAGGAAGTAAGTAGTTTATGCGTCCTCTTCATGCACGACTTCCGTGAACTACTTTTCGTTAATAATTGTTGAAAATGTGATCTCGTTTTCAGATGTGTTGATATTATAGCTTTGATTAGTAATTTGTTCAAAAGCCTGTTTCTAAACAAATGGTCTGCGCGAACCTATAGCTTCTAGATGAGGTAAAAAAATGGAAAAAGCAAAAGTAACATTTAGTGATGTAGCAATTAGTGTGACTGTTCCAGCAGGTATCCAAATAATTGAGGTTTCTGAAAAGGCTGGATCCGGAATTATTTACGGCTGCCGTGAAGGTGATTGTGGTACTTGCATTACTCATGTTGAGCTTGGTATGGAAAATCTCTCCAAGCCCTCTGAATCGGAAGCCAAGATTCTCAAGGAGAACCTAGCGGGATGTAATGATCGTTTAGCATGTCAATGCAGAATTCTGAGCGGTGAAATTAAGCTTCGTCCGGCCTAATGGCTCTCAAGAAATGAATTTTCAATTCTTAATAGAGACAAAAAAAATATATCAAGTATAATAAATTGCAAAAAAAAGTATGATCTAACATGTAAAAGACAAGCTTTGGTTGTGATTAAAAGTAACGGGGAACCGTTTGTAGAATTAGGAAATACGCTTTTAGTACTTTTTTAGCAACCAGAATAGTAAAGATACTATCTCTAATGGTGCTTATAATGGGGTGTCTCGTTAATTTTAGCTGCGTGAGTTGAGAACGATTTAGATTGTAACTTGGTATTTTGTTACAACAAGTCGGATTTGTTTTATGTGCAGAATAGTCTCCCCAAAAAATAGTTTTGGTCAGTTATTTATGAGTTTTAAAATTACACATCCTTTAAGGCTTCCGATAGCAAGTAATAAGCGTTTTTTGACAATAACAAGAAAAAATTTTAAAAAAGCTTACGCATATCGTCTATTGATGGATATGAGCCGTAATAGAATGAACAGTACTTACATTACGAGCATAAGCGCAACTTGGGTCTCTGGCCAAAGTGCTCTTCCAAGATGGATGGGGCTTTCCTCTGGAATGTTCCGTGAAATGCTTGACTTTCACTTTCAAGCTTCTGTTCGTGTTATTTTTGTGAATTCGAAATTCGTATTGACAAATAGCTCTCGTGATGAGATTGACGATTTGCGTCGGCTTCTTTTGAAACATCGTGCTAGACGTTCTCGGTCAGAGCGGTGGATTGCCGAGCTTATCAGTGTAGCATGCTTTGGGAGAAATCATTTGTGGTCGGACTTAGGTTTAGTGGCGCGATCCCAGTTGTCTGAGCTTATAAATTTTAATTTTCCGCGTCTTGCGGCTCAAAATTCAAAAAATATGCGGTGGAAAAAGTTTCTTTTTAAAAAGCTTTGTGAAGGTGAGGGGCTATATATATGTCGAGCACCGACTTGTGAAGAATGCCATGAACGTTCTTCTTGCTTCGCAGTGGATGTTAACTAGAAGGTAATGTTCAATAAGTATGAATTTTAACATGACGGTTGGATAAACTCTATATTTTCACTATAGTAGTTAATTGCTCGCTCAGCTTACAGTCGCTTATTAGGAATCTTATTTTGATTCAAATGTGTCACTAGCATGCTATCCATTGTGGTGGTGTGGAGATAAAGCCATTCGGGCAAACGTTCAGTGACGAAAGAGCGTGCTAGTTTATACTGCCCGCGTTTAACTCGGTGCTCTAGCGCCAACAACTCCCCGATAAGTTTTGTGTGTTGGCGCTTATGTTCTTGTCTTTTTGGATCTTTATTCCTATCCATGAGTTTCTGCTCAAATTCAAAATGCTCTCGGGTATGGGAAACGAGACAAGTGAAGGCTTTTGGAAATGTCTCTTTGTTTGCCTCGGCAACAATGTTGATAAGATCGACTAATTCTCGATGCGCCTGGTCGATTTCTGCGTTACCTAATGCCATTTGGTCATCTGTCCAAGTCAAGGCGCTCATTTTTTGATCTTTCATTATACCACAATCAACGAACAGTAAGGTACGTTATGCCGCGTTTCCCGTGGGCGTTTGGTTTAATTGTAAAGGTCCATTCACTACGGTTCGAAATTCATCAAGAGGTATTGATAAGATTTGAATGTCCATGCGCCCGCAAAATCTGATTTCTTTTTCTGTTGGTTCGGGGATAATGGCATATCCCTTTGGAGAAGATGCTCCATAAATGATGTCTGAGAGAACCATGCGCTCAGTATCTCGCGTCATACGTAGTCCGAGAAATAGGTAGCGTTTTCCTTTGCGCATCGATTTTATAAAGTTCGGTATTGCAAAGCCGCCCATGAGTTCTGTAATGTAATCAACAAAGTCTGCATCACTAGCAACATAATTTGCCTCTGGTTTAGGACTACCGAGTGGCTTGAATAATACGGGAAGCGTGGTGTCGACTGCTTCTTGTTGTACTTCTCTATATTTCACTCCGTCACTAGAAAAAATCTTGAAACGATAGTCTGTACCTCCAATACGAGAGACACCTTGAACCAAGTTATGAGGCATTTTAGCGAAAAGGTTCTGTAATATTAGATCTCTGTTCACATCGACTACGTAGCGTGGCTTGACTGCAGCTAGCCATTTATGAATGCTGCCAATCGACCAATCTTGCTTCGAGTATAGTTCTGTTAAGAAACGAGAAACTGAAGAACGTCCTTTTTTAAGCTCTCGGTTCATAGCTGCTCGAGAAAATTCGTACATTAGCTTTTTTGCCATCGGCTTCCCATCGTTCATAGCTAAAATCAAGCTGTTACTATCAGCTGGTATTGATTTACCGGATGATTGGCTAACTACATCGTCTAAAGCACCCGGCCCAATGTATGGAACTAATAGGCCGGCTGCTACATCTTTAGAAATTTGGTGAAGCGTAGTGTTAACCATTCAGATTCTCCATAAAGTGTAGTTGTTCGCACTCAACTGTTAAGCAAGTTCTGAACCAGTTTTATAGTATTTGCCAGGCGTTGATTTTTTTTTGTTGAATGTATTAGATTTGATTGAGTTGTCAGGAAGCCGACAGGAATTGAAGTCATTATTACTATTATATTAAGTACACTTTTAAAGCATTACATACGAAATGTTTTTTCGTATTTTACACGTTTTTTGAATGTGATGTGGACATTTTTTATCTTATTAATCCGCTTGCAAGGAGCTCGAAGTGATAGTGTATCAACAGAATTGTC
>JABSQE010000136.1 GCA_013214245.1 Hyphomicrobiaceae bacterium | reverse complement strand
TTTGGCAATTTCTTCAGCTAAATCCACCCCAACACCTAAAAGAGCTATCATAGCACCTTTACCGAAGGGTACAGCTTTCTGCATGGCCTCACCGCGTGCGCGTAGTAAACGCGCGGCATCTCGTATTGAAAACGTGCCAGCTGCAGTCAAGGCTGAGTACTCGCCTAAAGAATGACCTGCTACATATTTCACCGCATATTTAAGAGATATTCCATATTCCCGCTTTAATACTTCTATCACAGCCATAGAAACAGCGAACAACGCGGGTTGTGCATTGTGCGTCAAAGTCAATGTATCTTTAGGACCGTTCCACATTGTTGAGGAAAGTTTATCGCTGAGCGCTTCATCAACCTCGTCAAAAATATTTTTTGCACAGCTAAATCGCTCCGCTAGTAATTTACCCATGCCGACATCCTGGCTGCCTTGACCTGGAAAAATAAATGCCCGCATAGTCTATATTCCCTAATCCTGAATAATGACGTCCAATCAGTTTTCTAGTTTAAGTTTTTCATGAATACACTATAAACACCTCAATGCATCTAAAATAACGTTTATTAAAGAAAAAGTTTAATCGCATTTTGGATATTAATTAAAATGTTTATTTCTAGTTAAGTTTGACCTGAACGCCACGTATCACACATAATTTGTTTGTAGCAAGTCAACAGCTCACTTAATTAGATCATTGTGTTACATCATAGCGCTTGCATTTTCAAAGCCCACATCATATGTTATAAACTCTGGCTGAAGGCTGAACAGAGCATTTTAGACACAATTTTATCTTATTTTCATGTTCTCGTGTTTTCACTCTTTTGAATCGACTTATGAACCTTTCCTCGCTGGATTTTCAGCTAGTTCGGATCATTAGAGGCTATGCGCCGGATTAATACTTACATCTAGGGAAGGTTGCTTTATGCCACTTTATGAACACGTTTACCTTGCGCGGCAGGATGTATCTCAACAGCAGGTTGAAGCGGTGACTGCTGATATGAGGCAGGTTGTTGAAGAACGAGGAGGGATTTTTACCAAAGTTGAATATTGGGGCGTTAAATCATTAACATATAAAATAAAAAAAAACCGCAAAGCACATTTTACACTAATAAATATTGATGCTTCTGCAGACGCTCTGTCTGAGATGGAGCGGCGTATGGGTTTATCTACAGACATAATACGTTTCATGACGATACGTGTTGATACTCATGAAACAGAGCAATCGGTACAAATGCGTAAAGGCGATCGTGAAGAGCGTCGCGGCAACAGTTCTAATTATCGCGGAAGTCAGCGCTTAGATAAAAGCGACAAAGGGGATCGCGTGCACAGGGGGGAGCGCGGCAATCGTGATGGCTCAACATTTCGTGCAAGACCTCAGTATGGTGATCAACATAGTCAGGAGTCTTAAATATGGCAGGTCCTACAGGTGGTGCTCGGCGCCCATTTCATCGTCGTCGAAAAACATGCCCTTTTATCGGGGAGAATGCTCCCAAAATCGACTACAAAGACGTGCGGTTGCTTGGTCGCTATGTTTCAGAGCGGGGCAAGATTGTTCCGAGCCGAATTACCGCAGTTTCTGCGAAAAAACAGCGTGAGTTGTCCAAAGCCATAAAGCGTGCGCGCTTTTTGGCTCTATTACCTTACGTTATTAAGTAGCATATATAAACTTTCATAATTTCATAATATGCTAACATTTTCTCGAAACGTCAGGGCGCAATTTAATATATAAAAACGTACTAAGGTTAAGGTTGGGGTCGAAACTAAACATATGACTAAGACCTCTAACCGCATCAATGCGGGACAGCTTATTATGAAAAACAATATATTAACAGGATTAACTTCTGGCTTTGTTTCAGCCATTATGTTCATTTCCGCAGCTCAAGGGCACGTATTAGGTGTGCTCTTTTTCACCTTTCTTGCACCTCTTCCAATTATTATTACAGGTCTTGGATGGGGTTGGATTTCGTCTGCCATTTCTGCCATGACCGCTGCTTCTACCATAGCGATTTTAGTCAACCCATTAGCTGCTACTCATCATATTTTAGGCGTTGGTTTGCCCATGGCCATTTGTTCTTACATGCTTATGCTTAGTCGAGAATACCCAACCGATAACCATAATGATGTACTTACAGAATGGTACCCTCCAGGACGAGTTCTTAGCCTGCTTACGTTAATTGCTGGTCTGCTTGCAGCAGTGTCGCTTTTGTCATTTGCAGGTACCGAACGTGAGCTTCAAACTATAATCCTAGAAAGAATTGACACTTTTGGCTTAGAGCTACCTAACGAAATAGATCCGAATAATTTTGCGGTATTCGTGAGTAAAAGTTTTACACCAGCTCTTGCTATTTTTTGGATGACAGTGGCATGTCTGAACTTATGGTTAGGCGGCTTAATCACTGACGTATCCGGCCGTTTACGCAGGCCGTGGCCTGATTTAACGAATATGACGATACCTCGTGAAACACCCCTTATTATGATTGTTTCGATAGGAGGATCATTATTAGGAGGATATCCAGGGCTGATTGCGCTAGGCTTTACGGGTGCAATTTTCTTTGCTTATTTTATTATAGGACTAGCTATTATACACAATGTTACAAGACAGCTGAGCGCTCGCATCGTAATTTTGATTATAGTTTATACAGCATTATTTCTTTTACACCCCTACAGTAGTTTCGTTGTTTCTTTGCTAGGTATTACTGAGCCGCTTCTACCAATAAGGCGACGTTTTAAGAAAATTTGAGTTATTGCGCTTCTTACTTGCGCTATTAATCCATATATCGTGTGTAATTTCAAAGAATAAACATTTTAGAGGATAAAACTTAATGCAGATTATTTTGTTAGAGCGTATCGGCCCACTGGGACAAATGGGTGATATCGTCAATGTAAAAAATGGGTATGCTCGTAATTTTTTACTTCCTCAAGGGAAAGCACTGCGAGCAACCAAAGCTAACCGAGTTGAATTTGAAAAACAACGACTGCAGTTAGAAGCTCGTAATCTTGAACTCAAAAAAGAAGCTGAAGTTATCAGTGAAAAGCTTAACAACAAGCAGTTTATAGTTATTCGGCAAGCCGGCGATACTGGCCAACTTTATGGTTCTGTTGCAACCCGCGATATATCCAACATCGTGACAGAGAATGGTGTTTCTATTGAACGCGGTCAAATTGAATTACGACAACCTATAAAAACACTTGGTATTCACACTGTACAAGTAGTACTACATCCGGAAATAAAGATTGCAATCACAATGAATGTTGCTCGCTCCGAGGAGGAGGCAGAGCGTCAAGCACGCGGTGAAAACGTAATGGTTATTGACGAAGAGGTCTTAGAACTTGAGACTTTCAATCCGGACGAGGAATTTAGTGATAATGAAGACGGTGATTCGGCAGAGCTGCGTACTTATAATGATTATTAGACGTTAAATTCTTAATAAAAACTCTTACAAAGAAAATATTGGATTGGTGATTCGTTATAATACACAAGACTATGTTTTCAGGGTTGTGCATACTGGGGAGTACTTCACAAATAGTTCTATCGTTCAAAATAATAGGCTAAGGAATCACTTAGTCTACCTTTATGATTAAACAAAGTTCACTCCCTATTACACAGTCTGAACAGCTTGTTGTTCAGGCTAAATCTGACAAGCCTTTAGCTTTTCGTCAGCCTCCTTACAACATCGACGCTGAGCAAGGAATGCTCGGTGCCATCCTGGTAAACAACGAAGCTCTTGATCGTGTATCTAGTTTTCTTGAAGCGATACATTTTTACGAACCCATACATCGTGAGATTTTTGAAGTTTCCTCAAAACTCATTTTAGCGGGCAAACAAGCTACGCCGATCACGCTTAGAACATTTTTCGAAAATTCTGAACCAGTATCTGGAGAGTTAACTATACCCCAATATCTGGTGAGATTAGCGGCAAACGCGGCAATTATTGTTCACGCCGTAGATTATGGTCGAACTATATATGATCTAGCTGTGCGCCGATCCTTAATTGCAATAGGTGAAGATATTGTTACCACAGCCTACGATTCCCCTGTTGATTCACCGCCCGAGGTACAGATCCAAGAAGCTGAAGAAAGACTGTATAGTCTTGCTGAAAGCGGCAAATATGGCCAGGGTTTCGTTGATTTTGGTACTGCCCTAACCGAAGCGATAGAAATGGCTAACAGCGCTTATATGCGCGATGGCCAACTATCTGGTCTATCTACAGGTTTAACGGATCTGGATAATCGTATGGGCGGCTTGCAGCGATCAGATTTAATAATTCTAGCTGGTCGCCCATCCATGGGAAAAACTGCATTAGTAACCAACATGGCTTATAATGTGGCAAAATCCTATAAATCAGAACGCCAACCCGACGGCACTATAAAGACTACAAATGGTGGTCGTGTTGGCTTTTTCTCTTTAGAAATGTCAGCGGAACAACTTGCAACAAGAATTTTATCCGAACAGACTGAAATCACATCCGAAAAAATTCGACGTGGTATGATAGATGAAAATGAATTTAAAAGACTTGCAGATGTAGCTCGAATAATGTCCGAAGCACCTTTATTTATAGACCAGACTGGTGGTATTTCTATAGCTCAGCTAGCCGCAAGAGCACGTAAGCTCAAACGGCAAAAGGGCCTGGATCTTCTCATTGTCGATTATTTACAATTACTATCTGGAGGCAAGCGGAGTGGAGAAGGGCGTGTCCATGAAATCACAGAAATCACTACAGGTCTTAAGGCGCTCGCGAAAGAGCTGGAAGTCCCTATTATAGCTCTTTCTCAGCTTTCACGTCAGGTTGAACAACGTGAAGATAAACGCCCACAACTCTCGGATTTACGAGAATCAGGCTCGATTGAACAAGACGCCGATGTAGTAATGTTTATCTTTCGCGAAGAGTATTACGTTGAGCGCATAAAACCGACTGAAGGTACTACAGAATTCGCTGAATGGCAGCAAAAGATGTTTCAAGTTGCTGGTAAAGCCGAAGTGATAATCGGCAAACAGCGCCACGGCCCCGTTGGAAGTGTGCAACTAGCCTTTGAAGGTAGTTACACCCGCTTCGGAAATCTTGCCCGGGAAGATCATATGCCTGAGCGTTTAAAATAGATTATTTACGATTGCAGGACCTTTGAAAATGGATGAAAGCTCTTATCAACCCGCCTCACTCCTAAAAGCTCCGGTTCATGCACGTTCTGTTATTGAAGTAGACATAGCGGCTATATGCCGCAATTGGCGAAAATTAAATTCGATGACAGCGGATTCGGTATGTGGAGCAGTTGTCAAAGCTGATGCTTACGGCCTAGGGCTAAATGCTGTCGTTACAGCATTAGTTTTGGAAGGCTGTAAGACATTTTTTGTTGCGACTTTAGAAGAGGGCCGTCACACCCGAAGTGTTGCACCAAATGCGGAAATCTACATCCTTGACGGCCTATTACCTGGTACTGAATTATACTACCTTCAACACAATTTGATACCGGTATTATCAAGCACACCAGAAATTACGGATTGGGCTATATTTTCTAGATCAGCACAACACCAACTATATGCAGCTATACACATTGACACTGGAATGCGACGACTAGGCATATCGCGTTGTGAATTCTTAAACATAGTAGCTATGATAAAGGAAGAGGCACTGACAGCCTTCAATGTCACCTTGATCATGAGCCATTTAGCCTGCTCAGATAATCCAAACCATTCATATAATAAGATCCAGTTATTTCAGTTTGCGAGATTACGCCAGCAATTTCCTGAAGCACGATACAGTCTCGCAAACTCAGGTGGTATCTTCCTCGGACCAGATTTTCATTTTGACACTGTTAGACCAGGTATTGCGTTATACGGTGGTCATAAATTTTCTAGTAACTTTACTACCATGGAGATGGTTGTTAGATTTTATGGCAGGATCCTACAGTTACAATTTGCAGAGGCAGGTGAAACCGTAGGCTATGGTGCAGTACGCATCCTTAAAAGGCGCACCAAGATAGCAACAATCGCACTAGGCTATGCCGATGGCTTTATGCGCTTGCTAGGCAGCGATTACGAAGAAAATGCGATCCACGGCTTTATTGGTGATATCCCTGTACCAATAATTGGGCCTATTTCCATGGATTTGATAACTCTGGACGTGACCGACGTACCAGAACGTCTAGTCTTTCGCGGAAGCTGGGTTGAGCTTATTGGTGAATGGATGACATTAGATGACCTTGCAAGCCATGCGAACACTATAGGTTATGAAATCTTAACACGTCTAGGCAATCGTGCACACCGTATCTACCTATCTGAACGGATATAAACTTATGGCCAAAGCTGTAAAGTTAAACTACATTTGTCAATCTTGTCATGCTACATCTTCACGTTGGTCGGGTAAATGTGCGAGCTGCGGTGCTTGGAATTCACTGATCGAAGAGACCAAAGAGAAAATACCGCCTGTTGGTGGCATATCCGGGTCAAAGTCATTTGGCCATAAAGTTGCTCTAGAAAAGCTAGCACATAAAGAAACAGCTGTTGCACGAATCATCACAAATTTGACAGAACTTGATAGAGTGACGGGTGGTGGGATTGTTCCAGGCGCAGCTACTTTGATTGGTGGTGAACCTGGAATCGGAAAGTCAACACTGCTTTTGCAGCTAGCTGCAGCGCTTGCTAGTCAAGGCCTAAGAATCGTATACTTTTGTGGAGAAGAGGCAACGGCTCAAGTTCGTATCCGATCTGAACGTTTAAATATTTTAAATGCACCAATTGAGCTGGCCTCTGAAACTAATCTTGGTAATATTATTGCTACTCTTAGCAATGGACCTATGGTTGATCTTGTGATTATAGATTCAATCCAAACTCTGTGGTCAGATAATATTGAAGCTGCACCAGGAACAATCAGTCAGGTTAGGGCTGCATCACAGACTCTCATCAGATTTGCAAAACAGAAGACTACTGCTTTGGTCTTAGTTGGTCACATCACAAAGGAAGGTCAAATAGCAGGGCCAAAAGTTGTTGAACATATGGTAGACACAGTACTTTATTTCGAAGGTGATCGTGGGCATCCCTTTAGGCTTCTTCGCACTGTAAAAAACCGTTTTGGTGCAACTGATGAGATCGGAGTTTTTGAAATGTCCGATTCAGGCTTACGACAAGTTGAAAATCCTTCGGAATTATTTTTAGGTGAGCGTGATGCTACTGCACCTGGAGCTGCCGTGTTCGCAGGTATAGAAGGTACACGGCCAATACTAGTTGAGATTCAAGCACTCGTCGCTCCATCTTCACTTGGTACCCCACGGCGAACAGTTGTAGGCTGGGAAAGCAGTCGACTTTCTATGATACTTGCTGTTTTAGACGCTCGTTGCGGCATTAGTTTTTCCCAACATGATGTCTACTTAAATGTGGCAGGAGGACTCAAAATTACTGAACCAGCTGCAGATCTTGCGGCTGCAGCTGCTTTACTATCATCCTTTTCAGGCAACGCACTTCCTACAGATCACATTTATTTTGGTGAAATAAGTCTATCTGGTACCGTACGTGCTACTGGACATGTAGCAAGTCGTCTCCGCGAGGCCGGAAAACTCGGCTTTCAAAGAGCTGTTCTGTCATCGGCGGGTGATACTGGAGCTCGTGTCGAACAGATGAAGTTATATCGTATTAAATATCTTAAAGAACTTGCTGTGGACGTGTCCACATGCGAATGAAAACGGACACGCATCATCCATATGGCTTGGTTTAGCTAAAGGACATGTATAAATGATTGGCCCATTGACTTACCTTGACATTGCTTTGCTAGCAATTACATCAATCTCTGGTTTACTTGCAATGTATCGTGGTTTCACACGAGAAGTACTCTCCATAGTTTCCTGGATTTCCGCCGCATGTGCTGTATTTTACTTAATATTTTTTCAAAACAGTCTGATAAACGATTTTTCACTAATCATTGGAACTAAACCACAACTGGCACAAATCATACTTAGTAGTCTACTATTTGTTGTCGTTTTGCTCATCGTGCACATGATTACAGCACGTATCTCGGAAGCCATCCTGGATGGTCCTATGGGCATTTTTGATCGCATGCTCGGATTAATTTTTGGAGTAGCAAGAGGTTTTTTGCTGGTAGTTATACCTTACATGTTTTGGTACGGAATCATTTCCCCTCAAAACATTGAAAGAGATATTTGGGTGAAGAATTCCTTTGCAAAACCTTATATCGAGAGTGCAGCATCTACATTAAGCTCATTCATTCAGGATAGAATACCGGAAAATCTTGATTCTCTCAATAGCGACAACGACTAACTACACTGGAGGTTACTCAATCGTACTTCTATGTTAGAAGCGTGGTAGCTTATGTCATGATTTTCAACGAAGAGAACATAAATCCGCATTATAAGCGGAACTGAAGGCATAATATAAAGTATTGGGATCTATCTTGACCAAAACATTTTTATTATAAAACTTTAAGACGCACTAAAAGCTTAAAAAAAGTACTCGCTCATAATATTATTCTAGCAGTCAATGGGATCAAACAGACTAGTTAGTAACTCACATTTGTGATCTACTTTAGACAGTGTAAACACCTCAGGAGCTTGCATGGCCGGCATCATTGAGAAATACAGATCGGTTAATTGTAACCACAAGAAAAATCAAGATTTTGATTTATATGAAGATAGGTTACGCGAAGAATGCGGTGTTTTCGGTGTATTTGGTAGTAAAGATGCAGCGGCATTGACTGCACTAGGCTTACATGCGCTTCAACATCGTGGCCAGGAAGCCTGCGGTATTGTTTGTTTCGATGGAAAACGTTTTAACCTGGAAAGACATTTGGGCTTAGTCGGAGACGGCTTGAATGAACAGAGTGTTATCGGTCGTTTGAAGGGAAATCTAGCGGTTGGCCACGTGAGATATTCAACCATTGGTGAAACTGCCATGCGAAATGTGCAACCCTTATTTGCAGATTTTAAAAGTGGTGGTTTTGCAGTTGCACACAATGGAAACATTACAAATGCCATAACTTTACGAGAGAAACTTGTACGTTTTGGTGCTATCTGTCAGTCGACCTCAGATACTGAGATTATACTACATTTAATTGCACGCTCACAACGCAAACTTATTGTTGAACGCTTTATAGAGGGTCTGCATCAACTTGAAGGAGCTTATGCGCTTGTATGTTTAACCAATGGCATGCTAATTGGAGCGAGGGATCCGATCGGAATACGTCCATTGGTTATAGGTCGCTTAGGCAAAGCATACATTCTGGCGTCTGAGACCTGTGCTCTCGATATAGTTGGCGCAACTTTTCTACGCGAAGTTGATAATGGTGAGGTTGTCGTAATTACATCGGAGAAATTAGAAAGCCATAGACCATTTCCTAGATGTCCAGCACGTCCCTGTATTTTTGAGTATACTTATTTTGCTCGACCTGATTCAGTTGTTGGAGGAAAAAGTGTTTATCAGGTTCGAAAAAATATGGGACGGAGATTAGCAATAGAAGCACCTTGCAAAGTTGACCTAGTGGTACCTATACCAGATTCAGGTATCCCTGCAGCATTAGGTTTCTCAGAGCAATGCAAAATTCCATTCGAACTTGGTATTATACGAAATCACTATGTAGGACGTACATTTATAGAACCCGAACAGCATATCAGACAGCTAGGCGTTCGACTGAAACATTCAGCAAATACTCATATAATTCGCGGTCGCCAAATCGTTCTTATTGACGACAGTATTGTGCGTGGCACTACTTCGAAGAAGATTGTTTCTCTAATGCGCGACGCTGGCGCAACACAGGTTCACATGCGAATTGCATGTCCGAGTATCAAATATGGAGATTACTACGGAATAGACACACCTAAGCGTACTGAACTTTTAGCTGCGACACGAAGCACTGAAGAAATGAGAGAATTCATAAACGCAGATTCATTAGCTTTTCTCAGTGTTGACGGGCTTTATGGCGCTATGGGATATGAAAAACGCAACAAAGAATGTCCTCAACTAACAGATCATTGCTTTACTGGCGACTATCCTACCAAACTTACGGATATCTTCGCTAAAAATCTCCCTGAACAACTCTCGTTTCTCTCCGAGGTTTAGAGAATTAATTAGTTTCGTATAAACCTGCATGCAAATAGTTAATGATAAATTCAGAGTTGAATGTTAGCTACCGCAGGTCAAAATTGATTTTTAGAAAAAATATTTATCCCTTGGACACACCACGCTCACATTAGTATGTAGTGCATTATCTATAAATGATCCTAAATGCTAAGCTCTTTCAATGTGACAATATTTTGCACAGCTCGTCACAAAGATACACACCACACAAAAGTGCATGTTTAAATAAAATGTAAATGGTAATCAAAAGCCTGGTCGCCGAAAATGTAATCTTCAGAAGACCAGGCAAAATTTAGTTATCCAATTTCAACTTCGCTTAGCGCTGCTCCAACGGTAGCACATCACGTTTATCATCACCGATATAAAGTTGGCGTGGACGCCCAATACGCTGTTCTGGATCTTCAATCATTTCTTTCCACTGAGCAATCCAACCGACTGTCCGAGCAACCGCAAAGAGTACAGTAAACATCGCTACAGGAAAACCGATAGCACGTAGAGTTATGCCAGAATAGAAGTCAACATTCGGATAAAGACGCTTCTCAACAAAATATTCATCTTGCAGAGCAATCCGTTCTAGTTCCATCGCAATTTTAAGAAGTGGTTCGTCTTTAACACCCATCAAGTCAAGAATCTCATGACAAGTTTTCTGCATTACACGAGCACGCGGATCATAATTCTTATAAACGCGGTGACCAAAACCCATTAGACGGAAAGGATCATCTTTATCTTTCGCCTTAGCGATATATTCAGGAATCCGCTCAACGGAACCAATTTCCTCCAGCATATTCAGTGCAGCCTCATTTGCTCCGCCGTGAGCCGGCCCCCAAAGGCAGGCAATACCAGCAGCGACGCAAGCGAACGGATTGGCTCCTGAGGAGCCTGCAAGTCGTACTGTCGAGGTTGAAGCATTTTGCTCATGATCAGCATGCAATATAAAGATTCTATCTAGTGCCCGAGAAACTATCGGATCAACCCGATAATCTTCACATGGTAAAGCAAAACACATTCGCATAAAGTTTGATGCATAATCAAGTTCATTACGAGGATAAATGAATGGTTGGCCAAGAGAGTATTTAAATGCCATGGCTGCGATTGTCGGCATTTTGGCAATCATCCGATGTGAAGCAAGGATGCGTTGCGCTGGATCGTTAATATCAGTTGAATCATGGTAGAAGGCAGATAGTGCTCCCACAGTACCAACCATAATAGCCATAGGGTGCGCATCACGACGATAACCTGTAAAAAACCGCATCATCTGTTCGTGAACCATTGTATGATTGGTGATGGTACGTTCGAACTGATCAAACTGCCCAGAATTTGGCAGCTCACCGTTTAAAAGTAAATAGCAAACCTCCAGAAAGCTAGACTTTTCAGATAATTGTTCTATAGGATAACCGCGATAAAGAAGGGTACCCTTGTCGCCATCAATGTAGGTAATTTTAGACCTACAATTAGCTGTTGATGTAAAACCTGGATCATAGGTAAAACAGCCTGTGGCCTTATAGAGGCTCGTGATATCGACAACGTCCGGCCCAATAGTGCCCGAGCGCACCGGCATCTGAGTATTCTCACCGTTGATAGCCAACTGACCGGCTTTTGCCGATGTGTCTTGCGTGCTCATTGCCAAATCCTTTTTTTTAACATTACTTTTGTTAGCACAAAAGCAACTGCCATGACATGGTCGTGGAACTTTTAATATCGTTAATACAAACCTGAGCTGACGGCAAGTTCAAGAGGTCAAATTACACCATAAGCTATTTAGTCTACAGCTATTTGAATAAAAGTTATGCAGATTGCTCATTAATCCTGTTTAAAGCCTCATCACGCTCAAGCGCAGCCATCATATCAAAGATCGGTGGAGACACTGTTTTACCAGTGAGAGCAGCTCGTATGGCAGGACCAATATCGCCGAGTTTAATACCTTCGGATTTCACAAATTCACGCACCGCAGATTCGATAACCTCTAAGGTCCAGCTGTCAAGCTGGGTAAGAACCTTAAATAGTCTTGTTAAGTTACGACGAGCCTTAGTAGTAAGAACCTTTATAGCTTTTTCATCAGGTTGAATCGGACGCTTGAGAATGAGAAAGTTACCGAAATCTATAAGTTCAAGTAATGTTGTTGAACGATCCTTTAAAAATGGTAGCGCGGCAGTGAATTTATCCCACCCTATCTCTTCAATTTTTTTTGCTTTTTCAGAACCACCCTCGATAGTACCAAGCAATTTTTTAATATGACCGATAAGTTTACAATCTTCTGTTCGACGCAGATAATAAGAGTTTATATCTCTTAATTTTTCAACATCAAGGCGCGCGGATGATTTGCTTAGCCCCTTAAAATCAAAATATTTAACCATCTCTTCCGTTGAAAATATTTCATCATCACCGTGACTCCAGCCTAAACGTACAAGGTAGTTGCGTAAGGCCGCTGGCACATATCCCATATCACGATACGTTTCTACACCAAGGGCACCGTGGCGTTTCGAAAGTTTTGCTCCGTCTGTGCCATGTATTAGCGGTATGTGTGCGAATACTGGGATTCGCCAACCTAAAGCCTTGTAGATCGCGATCTGACGAGCTGCATTTACCAAATGATCGACACCTCGAATCACATGTGTAACACCCATATCATGATCGTCGGCTACTACAGCCAAATTATATGTCGGCGTTCCATTACTACGCATTATTACCAAGTCATCAAGAACTTCATTTTGAATTATGACATCCCCTTGAACTTTATCAGAAACTCGAGTTTGACCTGTCCTTGGTGCCTTAAGTCGAATCACTGGTTGAATATTAGAAGGAGCATCTGCAGGGCTGCGATCCCGCCAACGTCCGTCATATCTTGGTTGTTGCCCTTCAGATTCTGCCTTTCTGCGCATCTCTGCCAATTCCTCTGGCGTACAATAACATAGGTAAGCATGACCATTGGCTAGTAATGTTTCGGCCAGTTCACGATGCCGGTCGGCGCGTGCAAACTGAAACGTAGGCTCCTGGTCGGCATCTAAGCCGAGCCAGGCAAGCCCATCTATGATTGCT
>JABSQE010000135.1 GCA_013214245.1 Hyphomicrobiaceae bacterium | reverse complement strand
GACATAGTTTGCTCACCTTAGTGATGGTTAGCACAAAAATATATCTGATTATTCTCTCCAAGACTCACCCTCTAGCAATAACTTCACAATATAAAGGATTGCATTTGTTATTGATTGCAACATAGTCGTTAACATGACTAATATTATTATATAATTAATACGTATTGAAACCAAAGCAACACTAGAACTTTTAGGTAAAATCAGCACTGCCTGTGAATCAAAAAAATACAATTTTCAAACATTAATTAGAGTGCTGAACGTTAGCAATATAAACCTGAAACAATGGAACGTTTTAGAATATATGTTCTAGCTAACGGCTCTTAAAAAAGCAATTAGCGTATTCTAAGAAATTAATACTCATAATATAGAATTGAAATATTATAACAACATAAAAACCGTAACTCTCAAAATAGACACCTTCCACTAAGGTTGTCTAGTAAGCTTGAATAACCATTGACCATATCATCACCGAAATAGGCAATGACCTTTCAACTATGAACCAAATCGTACAAATAGATTTCCTAACAAGATCTTCGGTAAGAACTATTTTTGGTATAAGCCTTGGTCATTTGCTATGAAATAGGATCTAAATTTCTAGCAGACCTAACATTGTTGAAACAGCAGTAATTATAAAATTGATATGTCATAGTTAATTTACAGCCGCTTACCTTGGTATTATATCCTTAGCTTTAACAAAAGAAGATTTATACTTATAAAGTGTAAGCTTCCAATTTTAAAAATTTACCCATAAAAGTGTCTAAAAGCAGTATAAACCAACTATCCTGAATATCTGAACTGGCTTCAGGCGTAAAGCTTAGATACAGTTAGTAATAAAGCATCCTATATATAATTCTTTTTCATAAGCATTTACTGCACGGTTGGCTCGTTAATTATGAATAAGATCTGCTACTTTCAACAAGGACATTATGAGATCCACCCAATCATTATCCCTTGAGTTTTTTTCTAAATATTTGTAATATAAGTGCTCGAGCATTGATTATATTAGATTTTAGAGCCATTGTGTTAGTAAGATCACACGAACTAAAAACAACTCTAAATCGATAATTACTTAATTTGAGATCACATAGATTCATGTATCTTTGTAGCCTCTATCAGGTTTATAGCGAGTTATCTAAATTTATTTAGTTAAACAGAGTTTAAAAGATTTAGGCTACAATCTATATCAGATAACATTTACGTTAAATTATTGTATCGGTGTCCTTCTAAAAGTTATGCTTAGATCAAAACGTTTTAATAGATTTAAATGTGATGGGATTTTAAATTTAGTTCTTAAATCAATACATGCTAAACAACTAATTATAAGTATATTCCTCTAAACTTTATTAATTGTATAAAGATCTAAATTAATTCTCTATCCACGGGCACGGCATTCGTCGGCGAGCAGACCAATTTAATCCAGTTTCGTTTTGCTGTCTGACACCTCGCCTCTAAAATCGCTGCAGCGATATCTGCTCGTGCTTCTTTTAAAGAGACTAAATGCTTCGGGATAATATTATCACATTTGACAATGTGAAAACCAACTTCAGTTTCAACAGGTGCACTGATATTACCTATACTAAGCTCAAACACCACATCCTCAAGAGATTTCATCATTTTACCGCGAGAGAATACTCCCAAACTTCCATTTTGCAAGGCACTTGGGCATTCAGAATGTAGCTCTGCCAACCGACTAAAACTCTTCGGTTTCATTTTAAGCTGAACATGAATATCTTCAATTCGTTTTCGTGCCACAGAAGGAGTATTTTCTGAAAACTCTGGATTTATCGTGATCAAAATCTGGCTAACAGCACGTTGTTCAGGACGATAAAAATTGTCTTTACGTTGTTTGTAAAAGTTTGCGATTTCTATTTCATTGGGCTCTTTAATATTAACAACCACTTTTTCAATCGCCTTGTCAACCTTCAGCTGCCTATCTAGTGCTACAAGTAATGTAGTCTCATCAAGATCACTCTCGCGTAGTTCCTCCAAAAAACAAGAATGATTGTCGTAGACTTTTACCATAGCCTGTCGCGCTTCATCCACATCGTCTGAGCTTACCGATATGTCACGAGCTTCTTCCGAAGCTAATATTCTATCTTCAACAAACAATGTTCGGCGCGCAATTTCTCTAGCGACCTTAATCTCTTCAGCAGTTAACTCAATAGGCTTCCTACTAAATTTCTCCTGTGCCACCCTAAGGAGATGATAAGCATATATATTACTCATAATATTTTCTCTAATCGGCAGCTTCTTCTGCATTTTGAGCCGCTGCTGCTAACACATCAGCTAAATCTTCAGGATCATCTTCTACGCTTAAGATATCATCAGGTGATGCTTCAGATACAAATTCG
>JABSQE010000134.1 GCA_013214245.1 Hyphomicrobiaceae bacterium | reverse complement strand
GTAATTGATTTCCCTCTAATACACCTGCAGAAAATCCTACTGTAACGGGCTTGTTAGATAAAATAAGCCCTTGTTTTGGAAATACCGACGCTTGAGACAAACGCGCGGACATATCACTGGAAGTTACGACAACCACATCTTTCACAAGTTCTAGATGGCTGTCCTTACTGTAAAACCGTCCTTCTGACGAGGTTAGTTTGAAAGATGTACCTTTTGGAGGCGTCAAATCGGCTTTTATACTATACAGCTTTATCGGCTTATTCTCATCAAGGTCTGTCACAGCACGATCTGCGGAGATGGTGTACTCGGTTCCATCTTTCTTATCAAAACCCGTGTAGTACGGATTCCGCATTGTCAATCTGGCGGATACCATATCAATGAAGTTTGTGCTAAATGCGCTGTACTCGGTTCCGCGTTCAATCTCTGTTCCGTTGCGAATGGACACGATGTAAGCAGAAATTAGTACAATTATAACAGTAGGGAGTAACAAGCGCATAACAAAAACAAACTTAGAATGTCGTTGAGCAGAGTGCAGAACCCGAACACGCTCCTCATCAGTTAAGCGTCGATGATTGTGCATTAATGCAAACTTTGCCAAACCTGTTAAGGAAACCATACATCAACCATTCTTGGAAATTTAACGATTTAACGATAAACTAAATTAAATTTGTGGCTTTTGTATGAGTATCACAGCCCGCCAGTTAGCGATACATGCATACACGCATAGTTTAATAACTAGAGGCAAAGCACGTAGTTGATTGAATATACAACCTCATTAGACCATGTGGCTGACAGTAATTGGTATCACTTCAGAAGAGAATTCTGAAAGCCTATGGTGTCTGACCATCGTTATTATCTAAGTTAAGAATGAGCTAAAATATCGATATTCTCGAATCCAGCAAGATCTAGACTTGCTCGTGTAGGCAAAAAACCAAATGCAGCTTGCGCATAACTTAACCGCTTTTCGCGAATTAACATTTCAACCAACTTGTCGCGCAAGCTGTGCAGATATAAAACATCTGTAGCTGCATAAAGTTTTTGCTCTTCAGTGAGTTCGGTTGCAGCCCAGTCTGAGCTTTGCTGTTTTTTCACTAATTCAACACCAAGCAGCTCAGAAGTGAGATCCTTAAGGCCGTGAGCTTGGGTGTAAGTGCGCACCAGTTTCGAGGCAATTTTCGTACAAAAAATCGGGCTTATCTCGACAGCTAGATGTTTTTTTAATGCCGCAATGTCAAAACGTGCGAAATGAAAGATTTTCTCGATACCTGGATTCACAAGAACGGATTTTAAATTTGGGGCATCATACGCCGACCCGGAAAACTGCACTAGATGGGCAGTATTATCTCCAGCTGAAACTTGGACAACACACAGCCTATCTCTCTGTAAATTTAGGCCAAGTGTCTCGCTGTCTACCGCAACTGAAGTCTCGAAGGTTAAATCTGCTGGTAAGTCGCCTTGGTGTACGAAAATGTTAGGCTTAAGCATTAAACACCCATTACGAAGTTACAGTTTGTAATGTTATTGCAGGGGTCTATCCGATAGACTTAATGATGGTGCCCAGAAAAGGATTCGAACCTTCACGATCCTAGGATCACTAGCACCTGAAGCCAGCGCGTCTGCCAATTCCGCCACCTGGGCAACATTTGGAGAATAATATCGCAGTAGTAAATTGTCAACATTGTGATTTGTAGGCGGAATAATCTTTATTATATTTTATTCATAAAATATTTTTCGCGACTTGTCGGCATCTTCACATGGGCTGATTGACTAGTGTAGCATGATCATAATAGCACGTTTTCGTGTGATTGCAGAAAACGGCTCTCAAATCAAATGAGGCACCTAATGACATCACCCTTAACACAAGGTTCTTTAGCAACAATATTTGGCGGATCGGGCTTTGCCGGACGGTATACTGTGCGTAAGCTGGCTAGAAATGGTTGGCGTGTTAGAGCAGCTGTAAGACGCCCAGATCTTGCAGGTTATTTGCAGCCAATGGGCGCAGTTGGTCAGGTACATGCTGTTCAGGCTAATGTACGCTATCCTGAGTCCCTTGAGCTAGCTGTGAATGGTTCAGACCTCGTTGTGAATTTTGTAGCTATTTTAGCAGCTAGTGGTCAACAGACCTACCATTCTGTCCACGTCGATGGTGCACGGGCTGTTGCTAGGGCGGCTAAGAATGCCAACGTGAAGCAGTTTGTACATATTTCTGCGCTTGGTGCAGATCGTAATTCTCCCTCTTATTTTGGGCGCACCCGTGCTCTTGGTGAAGAGGCTGTTCTCGAGGAATTTCCCGAAGCAGTAATTCTTCGCCCGGCAATCATATTTGGTCCGGAAGACTACTTTTACAATATGCTTGCAAGATTAACACTATATTCACCTTTCCTTCCTCTCATTGCTGGTGGAAAGACTAGATTTCAGCCTATCTATGTGGGTGATCTTGCTAACGCAGTGTTGGCTACCATTCAAGATAAAAAACATTACGGTAAAATTTACGAGATCGGTGGTCCAGACATTTTTACCTTTCGTCAAATTCTCGATTGCATCCAATTGTGGACAGGTCGTCGCCGTATCTATGTGCCAATACCTCTTTGGCTAACAAAGCTACAGGCTATTATAACAATGCCGTTTCCCAATGCTCTTCGCGCGTTAACCTTGGATCAGGCTCTAATGTTTGAAGTCAATAATGTTGTTAATGAAGAAGCTGTTTTAGAACGTCGAACACTAAGTGACCTTGGGGTTAAGCAACAGCAATCATCTCTTGCAATTGTTCCTGGTTATTTAGAACATTACCGTGTAAACGGACAGTTTTCACGCTACATAAGCTAGCAAATTTTATTTGCGAAATGATATGTGAATAGACCTAGCTAAATACAAATAACTGATCAAAAAATGTAGAATACGATAATTTATTAAGTGTTTTAAAAAGTGTTAAAAAGGCTGTTGCAGGAGGGACGGCAACGTTTAACCATAATTTTTAAAATAGACTAAAGTGTAACTATTACATTCTGCCCTACGGATGTATGAGCTACCAAGGTATTTAATAAATTAGAAGTATCTTACTTTCTTAGATGCATAATTCTAAATATGTCTTGTTTTAAATCATAGCTAACTACTTAGACAGACTTAAAGTCAAAGTAATGTTTCTAAACACCTGCTAGAAATTGGCCTAAAACAGAGTGTTTTTCAGAGTGACGGTGAATATAATTTGATGTAGGTAATATAGTTTGAAAATTATTATGTAAAATCTGTAATTGTGGAAGCTTAGACGCGTGAGCTCATTACTTCTTAATGTTACCAAGGAGCACTTAGATTTGATAAGTTTGTATCTTTGAGTTAAATACTTTTACATTTTCTAATTCTTTTGAATTAAATTAAATTCTTATCAGAAATATTACAGCGAATGACACAATAGTTAGTCTGTCATACGAGTACAGGTGACGTAATAGTGGTGTTGCTAGATATCTTAGCGATTCTAAGTGCATGCTAACTCATAACACGATTTGAATACTCTTTTTAGCAGCAAAAAATTAGTGCGAAAATATTTATAGAAATCAAACAAGAGTTCTACCTTTCATGTCAATTGCGGACTCTATGTCATCTTCACTGTTTTCATTTCCTAAAAGCATCTCGTTATGGGCTTTGCCCGATGGGATCATGGGGTAACAGTTAGCAAGATTAGCCACACGGCAATCAAATATCACGGGTCCAGGGGTGTTAATCATCTCAATTATAGCAGCGTCAAGTTTTGAGGGATCACTACATACAATGCCTTTAGCCCCATATGCCTCAGCAAGCTTCACAAAGTTAGGTAAAGATTCAGAATAACTCTCCGAATATCGATTTCCATGTAATAATTGTTGCCATTGTCTCACCATGCCCATATATTGGTTGTTAAGTATAAAAACTTTAACTGGCAATTCATATTGTATAGCCGTCGACATTTCTTGTATATTCATCAGAATAGAAGCATCTCCTGCGATATCAATAACAAGTGATTTTGGGTGAGCAAGCTGCGTACCAATAGCAGCCGGAAGACCATACCCCATCGTGCCGAGCCCACCCGATGTCATCCAGCGGTTAGGTTCTTCAAAACCAATGAATTGAGCCGCCCACATTTGATGTTGCCCCACCTCAGTGGTTATATATGTGTCACAATTCTTAGTAAGTTCATAAATTCTTTGTATTGCATATTGCGGCATGATAAATTCTTTGGAATTTTTATATGCAAGTGACTTTCGAGACCTCCAGGCGTTAATCTGTTTCCACCAATTTTTCAAAGAAGATTTGCTTGGGCGTAACGCTTTGATCTTCAAGGAAGCTATAATAGCTTCTAGTGCATAAGCACAATCTGCAATGATTGGTATATCAACGTAAATATTTTTATTAATGGAAGATGGGTCAATATCGATCTGAATACGTTCAGAATTTGGTGAAAAAGCGTCCAGGCGCCCTGTAATTCGATCATCAAAGCGGGCACCAATTGCAATCATCACATCACAGCCATGCATTGTCATATTGGCTTCGTATGTTCCATGCATTCCTAGCATGCCAAGCCAATGATGCCCGCTCGCTGGATATGCACCAAGCCCCATAAGTGTAGAGGTAATGGGAAAGCCAGTAGTGTTAACAAGTTGACGTAGAAGCTTTGAAGCTCTTGGACCAGAATTAATAATACCACCTCCAGTATAAAACACTGGTTTCTCAGCATTCGCAATCAAATTGACGGCAGCTTCAATTTTTTCATGATCAGGCTTTAACTTCGGACGATACGATACTTTGCTCTTTGTTTCAGATGGCCTTAAGTAATAACCTTCGGCAAATTGTATGTCCTTAGGAACGTCCACTACAACGGGGCCAGGGCGCCCTGAGTGTGCTACGTAAAAAGCCTCGTGTAATACCGCTGCGAGATCATTGGCATTCTTCACAAGGTAATTGTGTTTAGTACATGATCTCGTAATACCGACGGTATCGCATTCTTGAAAAGCGTCAGACCCAATCAAATGTGTAGGAACCTGTCCGGTGATGCAAACCAGCGGTATAGAGTCCATCAAAGCATCCGTCAAACCCGTTACAACATTTGTTGCGCCAGGACCTGATGTAACCAAAACAATGCCAATTTTACCGGTCGAACGAGCATAACCTTCGGCAGCATGGACGGCGCCTCCTTCCTGACGGACGAGTATGTGACGCACCTTGGCTTGCTTGAAAAGCTCGTCATAAATGGGAAGCACAGCGCCACCAGGATAACCAAATATAAGCTCTACTCCTTGGTCTATTAGAACTTGAGTGACTATTTCTGCACCCGTCATTACGCGTGCCATTTGGAACCTCCGAATAAAAAATTACAAACAAGAGACTGGCAGACTTCGCCTAAGATAGCAATGTACATGTTTAATCCCTATCTCACAATCCGGATTATATCGTCCCTTAGCAGCTTACTCTGTTGCTCAGAAACCCAGCTCCAGGTAGACATATTTTTTCGAAACCATGTCAATTGTCGTTTGATATAACGACGTGTTTCAGCTTGAGTTGTCTCAATAGCGTCCTGTAGGTTGATCCGATCTTGCAGATGAGCTAAAAGTGGCTGCACACCTAACGCTCGCATAATTGGCATTTCCATGTTAAGTTTCATGCTGCTAAGTGTTTCCACTTCTTCAATAGCACCGTGAGCAATCATTTTTTTTAGACGAACTTCACAGTTGTGGTTGAGAATTTTGCGCTCTGGGTTTAATACGATCTGTAATTTTGGTGCGCATGGAAGGACAGACGCTCCAGGGATCTGTTGCCAATAAGCCAATGACTTACCTGTCGCATCTAGTACTTCCAATGCGCGTACAATACGTTGTCTGTCACTTGGTTGCAGACGCCGCGCCATCTCATAATCTCGATTGCACAGTGTTTCGTATAATTTTCTTGATGTAATTTGTCTTGCCTTAGTGCGCCAGTAGTGGCGTATATGCAAAGGAATTTGTGGGGTAGGTGATAATCCATTAAGCAGAGCCTTGAAATAGAGGCCAGTGCCACCGACGAAAATAGGAATTTGGCCGGATACTGCGCTCTTGGCAATTACGTTATGTGCGTCTTCTACGAAACGTCCAACAGAGTAAGCTTGTTCGCCTGGTACAAATCCGTAAAGCAGATGTGGTGCCATGGATAATTCATTAAGTTGAGGACGCGCAGTCAGAATGCTCAAGTTCTTGTAAACCTGCATACTATCAGCATTAATAATGACACCATCAATTTGCATGGCGAGATCTATTGCAAGTTGAGACTTGCCACTAGCCGTTGGACCTGCAATTAATATGGTTTTGATATTGGCCATGAGACCTACTTTGTAAATTGCCTATTTTATAAAAATGTCAGATCTTTAAACTTCAGCTATTGTGATGGTTTTATGCAACAATTCGCATTTGTATTCACTTGTTCTCCTTTCGCTCCTTGCTTGTCGGAAGATCTTTTGCAGCAGAAAAATATCCTAGTTAATTTTAATGTATCAGATGAACTGCATTGGCTCGCTCCTAATGTCGCTTGTGAAATACTCACAACAGTAACGATGGAAAGAGCAAGATCTATGCTAATTTCGATACGAAAGGTGCTATCTGAACAACCAATTGACGTAAATGCAGTTGTAGCTAACGATCAACGGCAAAAGTCATTAGTGATCGCTGATATGGACTCAACAATAATAAAACAAGAGTGCATTGATGAGCTAGGAGTGGCTGCTGGTGTAGGAGACAAAATACAATCAATTACAGAACAAGCCATGCAAGGCAAACTGAATTTTGACGACGCCCTGCGTGCACGTGTTAAACTTCTGCATAATCTGCCCGTGACAATATTTGGATACATATTGAATGAGCACATCTGCTTGAATAGTGGAGCACTGGAATTTATCCAGACCATGCGACTTAAAGGAGCTTATTGTGTCCTTGTTTCTGGTGGCTTCACTGCGTTTACAGCTATCATTGCGGAAAGGGTCGGGTTTAATAGTCACAAGGCTAACAGTTTTGAAATTGACAACGGGAAGCTAACAGGTAGGATTTTAGATCCGATCCTAAATGGCGAGGCAAAAGTGAAAATACTGCAAGACCTGCTCGCAGACCGCAATCTCAGCAAAAATCAATGCCTCGTTGTTGGTGATGGCGCTAACGATATCGCAATGATCAAACACGCCGGGTTAGGTTGTGCGTTTCGAGCCAAGCCTGCTGTGAACGATAATGCTGATGTGATAATTAGACACTGTGATCTTACTGCTCTTCTTTACCTACAAGGTTTCTCATTTAATTCATTCTACTCTGAAAGGTGAGGAGATTAGTGATTGCTGAGCTATATTATTGCAATATTTAACCATAATAAGGCTATGTGTAATGGTCGACGCAGTACGAGGCGTGGTTGAGTTTTACTGATTTATTTGAATGAAGTCATCCAGAGCATTTAAAGGTAAATATTAAATTTTTCGGTCGAAAAGTAATACAGAATTTGGATATAATTAAATGACGGGAGACAGGAATTGAGTCCAATTGTTGCGCTTATGGTAGGCTTCGGACTGCTTGTCCTTGGCGGAGAGCTTTTAGTTCGTGGTGCAGTTCGAGCAGCAGAGTGCTTTGGCATATCCGCACTGGTAATTGGCATTGTGCTAGTTGGTTTTGGCACGTCTGTTCCTGAAATGATTATTTCTATTTATGCCGCAATTCAAGGATCACCAGGGATAGCGATAGGCAATATCGTTGGATCGAGTATTGCTAACATACTTTTTATTCTTGGGTTATCAGCTGTATTTAGACCGTTAGCAGTGACTTCTAAATCTCTATCACGAGATGGCATCGTTTTAATGTCAAGTGCAATAATCTTTTCAATAATTAGTCTTACATATTCTTTAAATAGGTTCGTTGGTTTTGCATTACTTATGTGGTTATTAGGTTACATCGTTTATGCCTGGCGCCAGGAAAGTACTGTAACAGAATGCGATGAGAATACAGGCAACCAAATACAAAGTAAAACTTTCCAGCATCATACAAGTATACTTTGGATAAACCGCTTGCAGACACTAATATATTCCAATTTTTCAGCTATTTTGGCGTTATTGCTATCGGTAATAGGTCTTTGTACGCTTATAATAGGGGGGAAATTTTTGGTCGATGGTGTCGTTGAAATAGCAAGGGCCTATAAGGTAAAAGAAGAAATAATAGGACTTACAGTAGTAGCAGTAGGCACTTCTATGCCAGAACTTGTAACATCAATCGTAGCTTCTTTACGCAAACAACCTGCAGTGGCCGTGGGAAACATATTAGGGTCAAACATTTATAACGTGCTTGGCGTAGGTGGTGTATTAGGTCTAGCTGTACCCACGATAGTTCCAGAACACATTGCTTACCAAGATAACTTCATTATGATAGCATCTTGTTTAGCACTACTCATTTTTGCTAGGTCTGGATTACGTATAACTCGGCTTGAAGGTGCTATATTGTTTGCGGCTTATATCATCTATGTCTATTCGCTATTACCTCGCTAATGCTTTTACGACATGACACAGTTCATCTTAGATTTGTAAGCCACCTCCTTTTGACGTGATTTACATGCAAACTAAACTGATAACCTAGTCGTAATAATATATGATTATGGAATTTAGAATATAACATTAATACTTCTACCGTCTGAAAGGCCACTACATTATGCCTTAGTTTCTGCAGTGGCAATTGCAACTTATTTAGGTGTATCAAGTACTATCTATTAGCTTAAACAGTATGATCTTATTACAAACTTGCTTGCAAGCTGTGTCATGTATATCATGTAACGGTTGAGTTCTCGTTCAGCTAAACTTCCTGTAGTGATATTATCCTTCAGAGCTTACTATATGTACCGAATACTGAAAAAGTATCCTGTCAATCAAACTCAAACAACAGAATTTAAAAGTCTTTTCTATATTGTTAAATGGGCATTTAATTAGTTGTTTGTAGATGAATTTGTTCATCACCGTGATGAAGTATTTTGTCGAAAATGGAAATAAAGTCACGAGAGCCTTTTTTTCTCAGATTTACAGTCATACGTCTATCAATAGCTGCTATAAGCTGTTGAGACGTGCGATCGTGGACAATTGCGTTACGATAGTAACCATGTCTTGAAAAGAAATTAGCTGTGGGCTTGTTACTACCAGTGTTTTTCATCATTTCTAAACCTGTTATAGGACCTGCTAGGTTCATTAGCTCAAGTTTAGCGCCAGTAAGATTATAAAACCCATGTCTCTCGGCAAGCCTTTTAATATCAGCTAGTTTAATTACTTGCATCCAAGGTCCAATTAGACCGTCAATATTCAGAGGATGTAGCCCCATTCCCTGAGAGGTTCTGGCCAACTCACGCTGTTTTGACCACTCATATGGAATTGATTTTGCGGTGCGAATCATTGCTCGCAACGACGATAGTTTGGCCTGTAATTGCATGCGACGTTTGGGTGAATGTTCACGCTCGATGATCCGCTCTAGCCGTGCGACAAATGTATGGCCGTGCTTGGAAACTACGTTTATAGAATTTGCAGCGAGCAATTGTGCATAGCCTAGCGCACTTGAAATTGGACGTCCAGTTTTTTTGACTGGATGAACACCGGCTTGCATAT
>JABSQE010000133.1 GCA_013214245.1 Hyphomicrobiaceae bacterium | reverse complement strand
TTCAAATCCAGATATTGTAATATGATCTGCCTTACACTTTGCAACACCAGCTGCAATGGTACCCACCCCAACTTCCGAAACAAGCTTAACCGAAACTTCGCCATCCGGGTTTACATTTTTTAAATCATAAATAAGCTGCGCAACATCCTCTATAGAATAGATATCATGGTGAGGAGGGGGGGAAATTAAACCAACACCAGGCGTAGAGTGGCGAAGCCTTGCAATTGTTTCATTGACCTTTTGACCTGGCAATTGACCGCCTTCACCTGGCTTCGCACCTTGTGCAAGTTTAATCTGCATCATATCCGAATTAACTAGATATTCTGCTGTCACCCCAAAGCGACCAGAGGCAACTTGTTTTACTGCTGATCGAGTTGAATCACCATTGTTCATTGATTTGAAACGAACAGGATCCTCACCACCTTCACCTGTATTAGACTTGCCTCCAATACGATTCATAGCAAGCGCCAAGGTTGTATGGGCTTCGTGAGATATTGAACCAAGAGACATAGCGCCGGTTACAAAGCGTTTAACAATCTCCGATGCAGGCTCTACATCCTCGAGATGAACAGCATTATACCCTAATTCTCGTGCTGATCTAATCCTAAACATTCCGCGCAATGTAGTAAGACACTCAGACTGCTTGTTTATTTGACTAGCAAACTCACGATATTTTTCAGGGACATTTGCGCGCACGGCATGCTGTAGATTTGCAACGGTGGACGCTGTCCATGCGTGCCTCTCGCCACTCACCCGCACGGCATAATCACCACCAACATCGAGAGCTTGACTCAAATAAGTCGGACCGCTGAATGCATTACGATGTCTCTCGACTGTTTCAGCCGCAATCTCAGCTAGCCCAATACCACCAATTTGTGACCTTGTCCCACGAAAATAAGAAGCAATAAAATCTTCATTAAGACCGATTGCATCAAAAATCTGTGCGCCGCAATATGATTGATAAGTTGAAATGCCCATCTTAGACATTACTTTAAGCATACTCTCATTTATGGCGTTGATATAGCGTCTATTGATAACATCTTCAGACACGTCACAAAAAAAGTTCTTAATACTTGCGAAAGCAAGATATGGATTAATTGCCTCCGCACCGTAACCAGCAAGCGTACAAAACTGGTGTATCTCATGAGCTTCACCTGTTTCAACCACAAGACCAGCAGCAGTGCGCAAACCCTTCTTAATTAGATGGTGATGAACAGCTGATGTCGCTAGCAAAGACGGAACTGAGATACGAGCAGGACCAATCAGCCGGTCCGAAAGAATGATGATATTATATTTTCCAGCGACCGCCCTTTCTGCCTGATCGCAGATGAATTCGAGTGCAGTTTCCATCCAATTAGCACCAGCCTCTACCGCATAAGTAATATCCAGCGTGAATGCCTTCAGGTAGTCATCCGATATCGAACTAATGTGACGAATACGCTCTAGTTCATCATCCGTTAGAATTGGCTGACTAATTTTAAGCCTCGGCAATTCAGCCGTTTCAGTAAGATCAAATATATTTGGTCTTGGTCCAATGAAGGAAACTAGCGACATCACAAGTTTTTCACGAATTGGGTCAATAGGTGGATTCGTTGCCTGAGCAAAATTTTGCTTAAAGTAAGTGTGCAATAATTTGTTTTTATCTGACAACACTGAAACTGGCGTATCAGTCCCCATAGAACTTATAGACTCGTGCCCAGTACGTGCCATAGGATCAATGAAAATCTTTATGCTTTCTTGTGTATACCCAAAAGCGCGCTGTAATTCTAGAATAGACACATGATGAATTTGCCGCAGTTTTTTAGACGCTTTTGGAAGACTTTCAACTTTGATATGCGCCTTATTAACCCAGGCCTTATAAGGATACTTGACAGCAAGATTTCCTTTTAATTCGTCGTCAGAAATAATACGACCTTCATCTAAATCAACAAGTAACATCCTACCTGGCTGCAAACGCCACTTTTCTACTATATCCTCATCTGGAATAGGTAAGACTCCAGCTTCTGAAGCCATCACAACAAGACCTTGCTTGGTTCTGAAATAACGTGCTGGCCTCAAGCCATTGCGATCCAGGGTGGCTCCAATTTGACGACCGTCTGTGAAAACAACAGCAGCAGGTCCATCCCATGGCTCCATCAAGGCTGAATGAAATTCATAAAAAGCACGGCGATCGCTTTTAATAGAAGGATTGTTCTCCCAAGCCTCTGGGATCAAAATCGACGCGGCGTGAGCTATGGAATAGCCTCCCAGCGTGAGAAACTCCAGTGCATTATCAAAACACGCTGTATCTGATTGCCCCTCAAATGAAATAGGTAAAATTTTTCCAAGATCATCACAGAACAATCGTGATGTAATGGAACCTTCACGCGCCCTCATCCAGTTGAAATTAGACCGCGCGGTATTTATTTCGCCGTTATGAGCGACCATACGGAAGGGGTGTGCCAGCTCCCATGAAGGAAATGTATTCGTGGAGAAGCGCTGATGAACAAGGGCTATAGCTGATTTAAATCGAGCATCATTAAGGTCTGGATAGTAGTAGCCCAGTTGTCCCGACAAAAACATACCTTTATAAACAATTGTTCGAGTTGAAAGCGAGACGATATAAAAGCTACGACCTTTTTGGCCGCGGCTTGAACCAGCCTTTTTTCCCTTGATCGCATTAGTCACAATTTTCCGCAAAACATAAAGTTTACGTTCGAAGTGAGCACCATCCAATGTGGAACTGCCTTTACCTACGAATACCTGAAAATGCTCAGGCTCAGTTGCAGTAGTGGTAGAAGATAAAACGCTGTTGTCAGTTGGCACTTCTCGCCAACCTATTAGAACCAGACCTTCCTGTTCACATACCCGCTCAAAATGTGACTTATATTCTTTCTGAAGTCTTTTTCCGCGTGGCATGAACACATGACCGACAGCATAATCGCCAATGTCTGGCAAACTAAACTCAGTCACTGATCTTAAAAATTCGTCAGGAATCTGTACAAGAATACCTGCACCATCCCCTGACTGCGGATCGGCACCTACAGCTCCACGGTGTATAAGACTGGATAAGATTTTCAAACCATCTTCAACAATTTTGTGTGTTTTATTTGCACTCAAATCTGCAATAAATCCCACACCACATGAATCATGCTCATTGCGTGTATCGTACAGCCCCTGAGAAAAATTGGAATGGTGTTGTGTGTTTTTGGAAGCGCGCGCACTTGTTGACATTAGATAAGTCTCATCCTTCCTGAAGCTTATTCAAGCATCGTATCACTAAGCGAACACGGCTATGGTTAGCGCAAGCATGATCATGCTTAATTCAATTTTTTTCAATAACAATTTGATAAACTATTAAGGTTCTGTTGATTATATCAGTCAAACCTAAAACAGTTCCGTTGATTTATTCATGTCTTTTGTTGATGAGCTAGCGTTTAGAACACCGGCACAAATGAAATTATAGTGCAAAAAAGCTGTTTCTATTTAGATAATTTTTTGATGATTAGTTTTCGTGTCTCTTCAATCCCATATAACTCAATAAACGATCCGAAGCGTGGGCCCTGCGGTTGTCCTAGTAAGACCTCGTAAATAGCTTTAAACCAGCCGCGCATATTATCCTGAAACCCACCAGCGCGACCGGCGTCGTATACGATTTGTTGTAACGAGATCTCACCTGGACAAGCTGCGTATTCGAACAACTTCTTCTCAAGGATGACAAGCGCCAACCGCTCTGCCTCATCTGGAGAGCGGAAAACTTTTTTTGGCTTGACGAAGGTGTTGTAATACTGAATCGCGTATCCAACCATTTGATCTAAAACAGGATTTATATTGGGTGTAGCGTCTTTAAAAATACGCTGAATAAATCCCCAAAGCACATCCTTATCATGAGCATTCGAAGCGGAAACCAAATTCAGAAGCAAATTGAAGCTAACGGGAACATGTGCCATCGGCGGTGCATCCTTGTGGATATGCCAAATGGGACTATCAAAACGCTCCTCCCAATCAATCTCAGAGTATCTAGCTAATGATACTAAGTACTCATCAACCGCCTTAGGAATTACATCAAAATATAGCTTCTTAGCAGTTTTAGGCTTCTGAAATACATAGAAAGCTAAACTTTCGGGTGACGCATATTTTAGCCATTCTTCAATGGTTAGCCCATTGCCTTTGGACTTAGAAATTTTTTCTCCTTTTTCATCTAAAAACAACTCATACGAAAAACCCTGGGGAGGAGTTCCCCCAAGAGCACGGCAGATTTTAGAAGATAACAGCACTGAATCGATAAGATCCTTACCTGACATCTCATAATCAACACCGAGTGCCATCCAACGCACAGCCCAGTCAGCTTTCCACTGACACTTCACATGCCCACCTGTAACTGGAACCTCTACATTCCTGCTAGTTTCAGTATCTTTGTAAGTAATAGTACCTGCAGAGCTATCACACCTTACCATTGGAACTTGTAAAACTTTACCTGTACGAGTACATATAGGCATAAATGGTGAATATGTTTGCTGGCGCTCAACCCCCACCGTAGGGAGGATGATATTCATTACTTCATCATAAACAGATAACATTTTTAGTAGGATTTCATCCATCATTCCGGACTTATAGCAGTCGGTTGCCGAAAAGAATTCATATTTAAACCCAAATTGGTCTAAAAAACTGCGTAACTTTGAGTTGTTATGATGAGCAAAACTCTCATATTCCGAATAAGGGTCCGGCACACTTGTAAGGGGTTTTCCTAAATGAGCCTCCAGATTTTTTTGGTTTGGCACATTTTCCGGCACTTTACGAAAACCGTCCATATCGTCTGAAAAACAGATTAGGCGCGACTTGTAACGACCTCCTGTTAATACCTCGAAAGAATCACGAACCATTGATGTCCGCACCACTTCAGCGAAAGTACCTATGTGAGGTAGACCCGAAGGTCCGTAACCCGTTTCGAATACGACCGTCCCGTTAAAAGGCTCGGGTAAGCGATCCAGTCTTTTTGCTAGACGTCGAGCCTCCTCAAAAGGCCAAGATCTCAATGTTTTCGCAAGCTGTGCAGATGGGTAACAACCACTTTCAATATCAGACACTTTCATATCATTTAAATCTTCTTAAGATCGCGCAATGGCGTTTAGCGTTGCTGTTAAGGAACGATATAGCCGAATTTTATAATAACCGTTAAATTACCGCAGCCTAGATTTTTCATGTAGACACTAATCTAAAAAAGTACTTGTTAAAAATTGTTGCAGACAATTTTATCTGATAAAAAGTTTAAACTTAGCAAGCGAAAGACTAAAATATTGTTTTAGAGTGTTTTAATTTTCGCAGCTTGGTTAATTAATTTTTGAATGAGTCAATCTCAAATACTAAATCATTATTTTGCTTAACAAAGGTTTGTTTGTTTCAGATGCTAATCAAATCTATAGTGTTGACTAAAAACGAATATATACTCTAACTTAAAGTAAGATGCGTGATATAGTTATGATGTTGTTATTAAGTACGTGTCAATTCACTTCTTTCCACCTTTGCCCTACAGATGCAGTGAATAAAAGTGTATCATATTGACGCGCACTAATGTGGCGTTAATGACGTCTCTTTAGGTGCACACGTAAACACTGAAATTAATTATTGCTAATACTCAAAACGCATACCCTCTAGCTTCTGATGCTAAAACTAGTATTGAGCATTCCCCACACAGATCTAATAATCAAGCTTTTCTTGAAAAGACTACCACACAGCATATTAAAGTTTAGGATTTATTATGGAACCACGCCCACATATCAAACAGTTTTGACATATTAGAAAAAACCAAGATATCAAAACTAAAATTAGGATACATTCTTGACTTTTAAAGTTGATATTATGATATTGCATCTTTAAAGACTATACAATTAAAAACTAGTAAATCTATAATCAAAATTAAACCTGAAATAATTATATCACTGCGAAACGTCCTGTATATAGTTCAGGGAGATATTTTATGACACTATCGTTTTACCTACCTAAATGGCTTAAATATAGCATTAGCATAGCATTTACGACATTCATTACTTTATCTGGTATTTACGCCCAACAGGCAAAGTCTTCTAGTGAAATAAATCTCTATTCTTCTCGCCATTACGATACTGATAAGCGACTTTACAGCGACTTTGAAAATAAAACCGGCATTAAAATCAGGCGAATAGAGGATAAAGCTGACGCGTTAATTAATCGTATCACAGCAGAGGGTGACAACAGCCCCGCTGATATTCTTATCACTGTAGATGCAGGTCGTTTGTGGGCTGCAGACCAATTAGGCTTGTTTCAGCCTACACATTCTAAATTACTCAACTCTGTTATACCGAGGAATTTGCGACACCCTGATGGTCACTGGTTTGGCTTTTCAACCCGTGCCAGAGTAATATTTTATGACAAAAAAAGAATTGGAGATCCGCCGAGATCTTATTTGGCATTAGCTGATACAAAATACAAAGGTCTAGTTTGTACACGATCTAGTTCAAACATCTACATGCTTTCTTTGATGTCTAATATTATAGAACGTTTGGGTGAAGAAGCTGCCAAAGATTGGGCGGCGGGTGTTTGGAATAATCGCGCTCGCTATCCTGAAGGTGGAGACACGGATCAATTGCGTGGCATTGCATCGGGCCAGTGTGGCATTGCTATCGCAAACACATATTATTTTGCTCGAGCTCTTCGCAAAAAAGTACGTAATCTATCAGGAAAAACAAACAATATCGGGATAATTTTTCCAAACCAAAATTCTACTGGCACACATATTAACATTTCTGGTGCTGGTATTCTCACAAAATCACCGAACAGAGCAAACGCAATTAAATTCTTAGAATATTTAGCTAGTAAAAAAGCACAGACATACTTTGCGGCTGGTAATGACGAGTATCCCGTACTAAAAGGCGCAGCTCCTAACACTAATATAGTTAAGCTGGGAGCATTCAAGTCAGATAATTTAGACTTAACCATTTATGGAAAAAATCAAGCATTAGCGCAAAGATTATATGATGAAGTAGGGTATCGTTAATTATTAGCTAAATTTATATCTTTGTATCGTGATCTTCTTCGCATGAGCTAGTTGCATTAGTTTGCTCATCCGAAGAGGAGGGCAACAAGGATTAAAGTTTAGAACCGCTATAGTCGAAGTCTTGTACATTTACTATTGTCATGAGTTTCGAACTTAAAGTGCCTGCCTACATGCTAATCAGTGTCCATCCTATCCAGAAAAGATATAAATATTTTATTACATTAACAATTAAGTTGTAATCCTATTACGTTTATTCTATCCTATAAGTTGCTATTTAATTTTTATTAGTTTGGTATTCATTTATATTCACGACATTAACCGAAAATTCTAGTAATCATATTTATTTAGATCGCTCCAACAGTGTATTCATATGAGACTATCTAAACAAACTTCAGACGCAATCCAATTACTATGTTATTGCTACCGTAATGATAAACGGTTGTGCAAATTAGCGGAGATTGCCTATGATCTAGGTCTCACCAAGCAGGTGGCATTTAAGCTTTCTAAAGTCTTGAATCATGCAGGATTAATCGAAACTATAAGAGGGCCACACGGCGGAGTAAAAATTTTAAGTTCCACAAAGTCTGTTAGTATAGGATCAATCGTACGTAAGCTAGAAAACAAGCCGTTAACGAATAGGTGCAAGCAAGATAACGGTTTGCTCCATACATGCATAGACGAAGCATTTGAAGCTTTTCTGGAAGTTTTAGATCATCACACACTGGCTGAGATGGCGACCCGAAGAGGTTCCACTTCAAATGTTAACAGAATACAGCTTGAGGCTAACAAACTGCATACTGTTACAGATTTTAAAGAGGTTGATACTAAAATAACATCTGCTTAAATTTTAGTTAACTAAGATGGGTTGTCATAAGATAAACCTCATGAGACTAAAAGTATCGCCTAAAAATTCATTGACAACAAAATTATAGAAAAATAGACCAGATTCCGAAGTTTACTATCAGGCCTTCAGAGTACAACTGCAAATGGGAAGATCTTGTGATGGTACAAAAGTCCACTGCACCGGACTTGGCGCAATTCAGCACAGACGTATTAAAAGCAGAACTTCAGGCAAGGCGACAGTTAATATCTTCAGATCCTGCTCTTGGTAAAGCCAACCTTTCGACTTATAAACACTCAGAATTTATATTTAAAAAAAGCCGCTGTATCATAGACAAATTGAAAGAACGCTTGATACGGCCAGACAAAAACAATATCCCTTTGCACAAAGTATGCTTTAAGACAGCTAAACCATCAGCTTCCAGCCTCGTATTTGAAAGCATCGAACACGTATTTAACAAAACTAATGTACTTCATGATATATCATTTAAAGTAAAAGCTGGTGAGTTAGTCTGTCTTGTTGGGCCCTCTGGTTGCGGGAAGACAACTCTGCTTCATCTTGCCTCTGGCATTGAAAAGCCTACATCCGGACGTATACTTTTAAATAACAATGAAGTTTCTGGACCTAACCGCTTTGTACCTCCAGAAAAGCGTAACATCGGATTTATGTTTCAGGCATATGCACTATTTCCTCATTTAACTGTGCTCCAAAATATTGCTTACGGTTTAAAAGGCTTAAGCAGAAAAGAAGCTACGCTGAAAGCTATGTCCGTCCTTGCTATGGTGGAGCTTGAACACTATGCAGATAAATATCCTCGTATTCTCTCTGGAGGCCAACAACAACGCGTAGCTCTAGCTCGAGCCATTGCACCAAAGCCTGCTGTTATTTTAATGGATGAGCCTTTTTCAGGACTAGACGTTTACTTGCGTGAATCGCTTCGCCAGACAACGCGTAGACTTCTTAAAGAAATGTGCTCAACAGCTATTATTGTAACTCACGATCCCCTTGAAGCAATGCAAATAGCTGATCGTATTCTAGTTATGAAAAATGGAAAAATTATACAGACAGGTCAAGCTGATAGCCTTTACCGAGTTCCCAAGGATTTATTCGTAGCTCGTTTGTTTTCAAAAATAAACGAGATAGAGGCTACTGTAAAAAATGGGGCTATCAATATGCCATTCGGGTGTTTTCCGGCGCCTCATTTTGAAGAAGGGGAAAAAGTTATTTTTTGTATTCGTCAAAGCGCCATTAAACCGTACTGGAAGGGTACATATGGCCATGTTATTTCTACACATTTTCAAGGCGGCTTTGTAGAACTTAGTATTAGTATTTCTGGACTTGCTAAACCTCTTACCTGCCTTGTTCAGGAAGACATTGCACCGTCAGCTGGAGATAACATTACAATTATCGTTAATCCTGAAGGTGTTATGGCATTTAAGGTAAAACATTAAGTGCATTAGATATTTGTCAACTCAAAATAAAAGTTTAACCGTTTTGGATAGACGGCAAGTAAATGTTAAAAATGACCTACCTAATGAGATCAAACCTTTACGCACCAATTTAAATTTTTTATTTTAATCTATTCGCGGTGTATGTGCCATTAATGATTAAGTAAATGCTCATCAAATTAATATTAGTTTAAATTCTGGTCTTTTATATTCTATATTTGCGACTTTGACATTCAATCAAACAAGCCCAGAAATAATACATGGTTTGACGAGATGAGTGGTGCTATCACTCCCAAAAACGTTACTAATGGCTTCATCCTAAATATAATAATGCAAAAAATTTACTTTATAATGTCATGACCGATATCTTTCTATAAAGAAATCTTTGTAGGACTTAATTTGCGTCTACATGGTTTTAGTCCCTCGGACTGTAGACAACTAAACTTTCTTATAATGGAATTACGAACAAGACAGGTGACATCCTATGCAAGTCTATTACAACCAAGACACTAATAAAAAACTGATAAAAGACAAAGTGGTAGCTATAATAGGCTATGGAAGTCAGGGGCGTGCACACGCACTTAACCTTCGTGACTCAGGATGTAAAAATGTAATTGTTGCCTTACGTCCAGGTTCGAAATCGATTGATAAGGCTAAAGCAGATAGCATGACAGTAGAATCCGTTAAAATTGCAGCGGCCACAGCAGATATAGTCATGATGTGCACGCCCGATGAAATTCAGGCCGATATCTGGAATGATCACGTTAAAGATAATATTAGAGATGGATCTGCGATTGCGTTCGCGCACGGTTTAAACATTCATTTTTCATTAATCAAACCGCCGAATACGCTTGACGTCATTATGATCGCTCCTAAGGGACCTGGACACACTGTCCGCTCTGAATTTGTTCGTGGTGGCGGGGTTCCGTGTTTAATTGCAGTCAATCACAATGCTTCTGGTGATGCACATGATTTAGCCCTGTCATATGCTAGTGCGATTGGAGGAGGGCACTCAGGAATTATTGAAACTACCTTCAGGGAAGAATGCGAGACGGACTTGTTTGGAGAGCAGGCGGTGTTATGCGGCGGCTTAGTAGAGTTGATACGTGCCGGTTATGAAACATTAACAGAGGCCGGTTACGCCCCGGAAATGGCTTATTTTGAGTGCCTACACGAAGTAAAATTGATTGTTGATCTTATTTATGAAGGTGGTATTGCAAACATGAACTACTCTATATCAAATACAGCAGAATTTGGTGAATATATCTCAGGACCGCGATTGATAAATCATGAAACCCGTGCTGAAATGCGCCGCCTTCTCAAGGAAATTCAAACTGGTACTTTTACATCTGAATGGATCCAGGAATGTAAGAATGGTCAGACTAAATTTAAAGAAATGCGTCGTATTAACGATGCTCACCCAATTGAAGAGGTTGGAGCCAAACTGCGAGCTATGATGCCCTGGATAAGGAGCAACAAACTGGTAGATAAGTCAAAAAATTAATTAATACAGCGCCAAAAAAGTTCGAGAACTTCACTAGCTAACAATCTAGTACTTGTTACCTAACTATTTGATCCAATGATGGAATAATATGGCTAGCACCGTGATATGGTGCCGGCCAAAATGCTATGCTCTATGAAGAGTACAATGCAACCGGTAATATTTAAAAAAATACAAAAATTTAAAACATCTCCTTAGATGTAATACAAAGATTGAGAATTCAAGCCTATTGCTATTGCATAAAATTTGAAAGGGATCGCTAAATAATAACACCCCAGAAAATCAAAATTGTGCTTTTAGTTGCATGATAGTAAAAACTTATTTTTCTAGAAATGACACAAAAAAAGCTGGATGCTACTTAGCTCTTTCCCGCTGATGAGCGTATTATTATTGTATGGTTAATATTCTTCTTATGGCTTAGATGCCTATCCTAATTAAGCAGAGACGAGAATCGAAATTCAGCAAAGTTTCCAAGTATTTTTTTATTGGTTAAATATTTATTGCTGATTTACATGTATTTGCTCCGCATTTTCGCCAATCGCTAAGATTGACCAGGCCTTAATGTCAAATCAATAAATTTATTGCTACCATTGACATGTATGGTCTCTGTTCTGTACTTGACGTTTTTTAGACGCAGGCAAGTTAATGTTAAGATATTTAAAAAATACTTTAAGGACACGGCCAAGAAACAGCCTCCATATCATGAATATCGCACCAATTTAAAATACCAATCACAAACGAGGATCTAGCATTATGTCTAAATGTGTATCAAACGTTAATAAAGATAAAGACCGCGTTTTGATTTTTGACACAACTCTTCGCGACGGAGAGCAGTGTCCTGGCGCTACTATGACGTTTGAAGAAAAGCTCGAAATTGCTACATTACTCGATGCTTTGGGAGTTGACATCATAGAAGCAGGGTTTCCATTTGCTTCTGAAGGTGATTTTGAGGTTGTTTCAGCAATCGCAAAACATACCCAGAAAGCCATAGTGGCAGGACTGTGTCGTGCCGCTCCCCATGATATAGATCGCTGCGGTGAAGCTGTAAAAGATGCTCGCCGTCCGCGTATACACACTTTTTTATCTACATCTCCAATTCATATTAAATGGAAATTACGTAAGACACCAGAAGAAGTTTTAGAGATGGTCTCTAAATCTGTTAAACACGCAAGAAAATGGACAGATGACGTTGAATGGTCAGCAGAAGATGCAACGCGCAGCGAATTCGAATACTTATGTAGGTGCGTTGATGCTGCAATCGAAGCTGGAGCCACTACTATTAATATACCCGATACCGTAGGTTACACAACACCACAAGAACATTTCAATCTTATTACGCGTCTTAGACAAAATATTTCAAATTCAGATAAAGTTATTTGGTCTGTTCACTGTCATAACGATCTTGGAATGGCAGTGGCTAACGCACTTGCCGGGGTACGTGCCGGTGCTCGACAAATCGAATGTACTATAAACGGTATTGGTGAGCG
>JABSQE010000132.1 GCA_013214245.1 Hyphomicrobiaceae bacterium | reverse complement strand
TGGATGGTAAAGATGTATAAACTTACTATTGTTGTAGAAAATAAGACTTCTGCGTATTATTTCTTCGAATTGTTGAGCGAGATGTGCCAGTCAGAAGCAAATGCAATATCGATTTTTGAATATAAAACTATTTGGACTGTAGATGCTTACTATGGAGAATGGAGTCAAGCCGAGAAAGCTGCGTTGTGGCTTTGCTCTATTAGCATTTATAAGTTGTCCTCTTGGGTAGTGGAACAGATTGCTGACCAGGATTGGGTTGTTCTCAGTCAAACTGCTTTGCCACCGGTTTATGCTGGTCGCTTCACCATTCACGGTAGTCACGATAGGACCAAAATTGGTAGAGGGCAAAATCGGATTCTGATCGATGCTGGTGAAGCCTTCGGCACAGCACATCATCCAACAACGCACGGTTGTCTTATCGCTATAGATCTTTTAACGCGTAAACAGAATTTTAAAAATATTATGGATATTGGAACGGGATCTGGTGTTTTAGCTCTAGCTCTGCGACGAACTATGCCACGTGCTAATATTTTAGCAACGGATTTGGATGCGCGCGCCACCAAAGTAGCAAAAAATAACGCATTACTTAACAATAGTCTATCACTTTTTAATGGTCGCTTATTTTTTGCAATAGCTCAGGGGCTTCAAGATAAAGCTGTCCGCTTGGCACAGCCATTCAATCTTATTGTTGCGAACATTCTTGCTGTTACATTAACCAGAATGGTATGTGACATCAGGCTTGCGTTGCGAGTTCGTGGTTCTCTAATCTTATCTGGTATTCTGATAGCACAATCTAATAGCGTAATAGCTTGTTACAAAAGCCACGGGTTTAGTCTATGCAAGCACATACAGATTGATGGTTGGTCCACACTGATTATGGTTAGGCGATAAAAAGAAAATGGTTAGATACGACAGTGCCTAAATTTTAGACAGTAATATATTTATTACTCGGGAGTTATTTATGTGGTGATGTCAACTTCAAAAGCATTGGACACTGTTTAAATTCATCTCCTAAATATATTAGGTATTTGAATGAAAGAATAGAGCTGAATATGAGAAGTGTTAACGATTTAAAAATTAGAATTTTTGCTGATGGAGCTGACTTTGATAGCATAATTGAGATTGCTAAAAACCCGTTAGTCCAAGGCTTTACTACTAATCCTTCACTGATCGCCAGAGCTGGTGAGAAAAATTATGAAGATTTTGCACGAAAGGTCATTGCAGCTGTTCCTGATAGACCCTGCTCATTTGAGATTATTGCGGATGATTTTGACGAAATGATTAATCAGGCTCGTAAGATTTCAAGTTGGGGTTCAAATGTGAATGTTAAGGTGCCAGTAACCAATACTAAAGGTGTATTTGCGGGCGAAGTAATTAAGGCTTTATCTAATGAGGGCATTATTCTAAATATTACCGCGGTTTTTACGCCAAAGCAGGTTGAAATGGTTGCCGATGCGATTGTTCCTGGTGCACATGCAATGGTTTCGGTTTTTGCTGGGCGAATTGCTGATACAGGTGTAGATCCGCTTCCAATCATGAGGG
>JABSQE010000131.1 GCA_013214245.1 Hyphomicrobiaceae bacterium | reverse complement strand
CATGGCCAGCTTTAAAGACAAGACCGCTGCCAGTGAGACCCGGGCGGACAGTCGAGATTATTAAAGCACCATTTGTTACATCAGGATCATCACCTGCATCTTTAATGATACCGGCACGTGCCCAGCTTTCACCAGTATCTTTGAAAGCTAGCTTAAACGTTGGCTTGCTACCATTTGGTAGCGTGATTGTAACTGGATCAGATGCACGGCCAGTTAATAATAATTCAAGAGCAGCTTTGGTTGCTGCAGCTGCACAGGCACCAGTTGTCCAACCTCTTCGTAATTTCCTTTCTTTAGTTTTTTTTTGTTGGGGAAATTGAGACATCGACAAGTCCTCAGTAGAAATGCAGTATTTATTTTCTTTTATGGATGTGTACTTGTAGGCTACCGCGATTGATTGCAGAGCTAGTAGTTTGATTTAGAAAATCTATAAATTATCTATATTCTTATTGTCAAAATGAATAGCTCTACAAAAGCAGTAGGTATGTTTATTTCACTTTGAAGAGTGCATTACTTTAAGAGAAACATATTTTTGCGAAACTGTGTCAATGTATCACGTCAAAATTTGTGACACTTAAACTGTTTTGTTTATTAGCAA
The DNA here is from genome assembly GCA_013214245.1 of Hyphomicrobiaceae bacterium. Taxonomy (GTDB): domain Bacteria; phylum Pseudomonadota; class Alphaproteobacteria; order Rhizobiales; family Hyphomicrobiaceae; genus Tectiglobus; species Tectiglobus profundi. The sequence continues at coordinate 7,103 of JABSQE010000131.1, read as the reverse complement.
AGTCAGAAACTTTGTATTGTGTTGGGAGTAAACTAAAGGCAATTTCGTTGGTTTGCAATAACTAAAGCTCTTGATTATATATACGTCATTTTGCGTTCATAAACTTGTACGTTCTGAATTCTTTTTATGATTTGACATATCATCAAAAAGTACATTAAATAAATATTTATGAACTAGTATTCCTTGAAAAAGTTTTTTGAATTTATTTCACGAATGAGTACGTAGAATATATTGTAAAAGCAGCCACGATCCTAAAATTTAGATGCCATGTGAATGCTATCACGCTGCTCGATATCTAAAGCTTCGAATTTCGAGCCGGGTGTGCATTATCTGTCGGATATGTATGTTGCCTTTGCTAAGCTGTTAAATTGATTATGAGATTGATGTATTAAAACCGCTGTTTAAGATTACACAACTTTTATATTTAATTCTGGCAAGCCATCGACGTGCCCCTTCAGATAATCACCACGTTTAATAGCTCCGACGCCAGCAGGTGTACCTGTGAAGATCAGGTCTCCAGGGCGCAATTCGAACAAACTCGACAAATGAGTAATCTGTTCTGGGATTGTCCAAATCATCCTTGAAATATCACTGTTTTGACTTCTAACACCGTTAATGTCTAACCAGATTGCACCTGCATCGGGGTGCCCAATCTGGCTAGCATCAATTAAAGCTGTGCACGGTGCAGATTTGTCAAAAGCTTTGCTAGCTTCCCATGGCTGACCCATCTGTTTAGCGTATCGTTGCAGGTCCCTTCGTGTCATATCTAGACCCACCCCATAACCAAAGACATTGTTCATTGCGTCCTTTAAGGAAATGTTAGTGCCACCGGTCTTAAGAGCTACAACCATTTCGATTTCCCAATGCACTTCTTCGGATGCAGTGGGATAAGGAAATTCAGTCTCTATAAAAATATTATCAGGATTTTTCTGAAAAAAGAAAGGTTGCCTATCGCAGTTTTTGTGACCCATTTCGAGGGCGTGTTCTGCATAATTTTGTCCTACGCAATAGATGCGATGAACAGGAAACAGACTATCGTTACCAATGATTGGCAATGCCGGTTGTGGCGACGGGGAAAAGATATAGTTCATTGATTTACCATTAAAGATTTAGAATGCGATTTGTCTTTAGACACAAGAAAAAGTAAGCAATATATGAGTTCAAATTGGCTAATAAAAATATTTTGTAGCATGATCAACTTGTTGTGGTATTTTCATTTTAAAAGTAATGATTTTGAAAATCAATTTTACATTTTGTATCTTGCATTTTAAACGATGTCTCTGGTGATTTCAATTTGGAAGGTCCAGTTTTTCCTCTAGAAATAGACGTTGAATTTAATCGTACTTTTGCTTAAACTTTAAGCGATGAGGTCGCAAGAAACATATTAAGCTTTCACAATTCAAGCAGAACGTCTAGTAAGATCTTAAGTCATGGTTGATAACTACAACTTTTTTTAATCTTATCTATCATATAATAAAAAGTTTAATATTTTATCGATCTAGTAGGTGTTAAGATTTACCGTAAAGTTTAGCGAAGAAGATGGCCAGGTTAATGGCATAATTATGTTTGATCTTACACCCTGAGCATCTTTATCATATATAGCATCAAGCGTGCCACGTGGTTTGGATAATACTCTAAAAAAACAACCTAAGAGTGAAAAGTAAGTAACTATGCGTAATGTTCCACCAATAATCGAATTCGCAGGGCCGTTGCTGTTGCAATACGATGTTTTATTTTGCGATGTATGGGGGGTAGTGCATGACGGTGTGAATGGCTATAAAGAAGGATGTGCTGCTTTAGCTAAGTTTCGTAACAACGGCGGAACCGTAATCTTGGTGTCAAACGCTCCCCGAAGAGAAAACACAGTACGTCAAATTTTGCATGAGAAATCAGTTCCTGATGATATTTCTGACGCTATTATAGCCTCAGGGGATTTAGCACTTTTGTTTGCTCGTGAACAAGGTTTTAGGCAAGTTCATCACATTGGGCCTATGCGTGAGCAGGATTTATTTGATAATTCTGATTTTCAGTGTGTAAGTTTAACCAGTGCTGAGGTTATTTTCTGTACAGGCTTAGCTTACGATTGGAAAGAAACAGGTGAAGATTATCGCGAATTATTGCGTCCAGCAGTAGAGCGCGGTTTATCGCTAATTTGCGCTAACCCAGATCTTGCGGTTTGCGTTGGTGGCAGATTATTACCCTGCGCCGGTGCTATTGCGAAGGTTTATGAAGATTTAGGAGGAAACGTACATTGGGCAGGTAAGCCTTTCGCTATCGCCTACAAGCTTGCACAAAAGATAGCAGGTGAACTCCGTGGTGAAAAAGTCGATAAATCCCGTATTTTAGCAATCGGTGATTCTGTACGTACTGATATTGTGGGAGCTGCAGGATTTGGTGTAGATACACTGTTTATAGGTCAAGGTATTCATAGAGACATAGTTATGTCAACGAATCAGCTCGATGTTGACGCATTAGATAAAATATTTTCAGGTCAGCCCATACCCACCGCAGCAATGACAACATTACGTTGGTAGCATTTTCCCAGTGAAAACTAAAGTTATGTACTTTTGCTAAAGAGCTTAATTCTATCTGTTTACCCTAATATATTCCGAATAAATTTAATTACATTTATGTAAATCTCGAAACAGTGATCGGTATATCGCTTGTCGAGGCATATTGTAAGAATGAGCCTTAGAGTATATGTTGAATGGAAATAATAAGCAAATACATACCTGCAAGGTCCCTTAGATGCTTAGCTGCGTTAGCGTTTTGTGTCTTAGCTTTAATATCTTGTACCAAAAAAAACTTGCCAAAGCACCTGTTGCCCGTTCCAACAACGGCTATGATGTTAATTGGTAAAAAGAAAATGGATTTAAAGGCTCCAATTTTTATTCGTATCTTCAAACTAGAATCCGAACTCGAAATCTGGAAGCGAAGAAAGGATGGTCGTTTTTATCACTTTAAGACATATCCGATATGTAATTGGTCAGGTAACCTAGGGCCGAAGCGAAAAAAAGGAGATAAACAAGCCCCGGAAGGATTTTATACAGTTAATGAAGAGCAGATGAATCCAGATACAGATTTCCATTTATCATTTAATATCGGATATCCTAACACTTATGATAGCGCTCATAAGCGCACGGGAAATTTTCTTATGGTCCATGGCAGATGTAGCTCTGTGGGTTGTTACGCTATGACAGATCCTTTGATGGAAGAAATTTTCGCTCTGATACGCGAAGCATTTAACGGTGGACAGAAAACGGTACATGTACATGCTTTTCCGTTTCAAATGAACCAGGTTAACATGCATCGTAATGCAAAGAATCCGAATTACTCTTTTTGGAAGCGTTTGAAACTAGGCTATGACTATTTTGAACTAACTCGTTTGCTCCCTGTAGTGGAAGTTTGTGAAAAACAGTACTACGTCAATGTTGAATGGGATGGAACTAAACTTAACGCTTCAGGGCTGTGCCCAGAGTTCACACGACCTCAACTACATTTATTCGTCCCGACAGCCGGAGAAGAGGTATTAGTTTCGCATAGAATTGTGGTGCCTGGCATAAGAAAGCGCATTTTTAGAACAAAAAAGCTTAATCCAACTAAAACAAATGCTTTTAGCAAGATTCATACTTTCCCACAAATTACGACTGTTAATGTTAATCTGGTATCTCGGTCGGACCATATCGCTGCATTTATAAATCTCACACTCCCTACAGCACCCTAGATTGTTAAGCCCCATAGATAACCTATCGTTATCTATAGAATTTACACCCTTATATATTGTATTACCTTTTAGATCTCAAAATTGTCAAGTGGCTGAGCTATTAGAAACTTTCAGTTATATTGTGTTTCATAAATAATGATTACATAAAAAAGTATATGTAACGTTTATGATAAAAGTTGTTTTAGACGGAGTGCTTAACTAGAATAATTAACTGAAATACTTGTCAGAAATCATTTTACTTGAATGAAGCTTAAATAATACTAAGAGCTATTGATAAACACTAATTATGTGTGCATAGCTACCCATTACGGTGTTCCGATGACCACCATAATTTCCTAGCTCATAGCCACAGCTATCCGTAGCGTGAAATAGTGGAGGGTCACTACCTACCTCAGCAAGAACAGAATAATGAAATTCATGTCCTCGTAATCTTTGTGGTAGTTGCCAGGCATACCCTGCATTCTCCAGCAAGCGATAGCCAAGCTGAAGCTTGCGTTCAGCAAAACTTGTAGAATGGCTTAAAAGGCCTGCCATTTTGTGGGTGCTGCCGTTAGAATCAATTAATACTTGACCAAGTACCATATAGCCGCCGCATTCGCCGTAGATTGTCGTTCCACGTTCAGCTGCTTGTTGAATCCCATTTAAAAATATATGTGAGGTGGACAATTGCGCAGCATATAATTCTGGATAGCCGCCGGGTAAAAAAATTGCATCGGCTTCTGCAACAGGACTTTCATTTTTGAGTGGTGAGAATGGAGCGATTTGTGCGCCCTGGGCTTGCCAATCTAAAAGAATGTGCGGGTAAGCGAAACTGAAGGCTACGTCATGGGCTACAGCTATATATTGTCCGAGAGGCGGAACAACTTGTACTATGCCTTTTAATGATGCATTTACCGGGAGTGGGCTTGCAAGTGCGATTATACGATCTAAATCGATACCTTTCTCAGCGTTAATACTGGCGGATTGTATCATCTTGTGCAGCTTTTTTACCTCTTGGGCTTGAACAAGACCTAGATGTCTAGAATCTAATTTTAATGAAGGGTCTGTGCGAAATGAACCTAAATGGAGTAAATTAAATTCAGCTAAAGACTTGTTCACTATATTCGCATGGCGATTGCTAGCAACATTTGTTGCTATTATACCACAAACCTTAGGGGATGCACGAAAAGTAGTAAAGCCATGAACTATTGCCGCAATCGATTGTGCCTGGCGGCTAGAATCCACTGCAAGGACTACCGGTAGATTGAGTAAAGTAGCAAGATCTGCAGTAGACCCGTTGCAGTTAACAGGACTATCAAATAGTCCCATAACTCCCTCTATTACTAGAAGGTCTGCCCTTGCGGTGTGTTTAATTACCCTTGCTTTCAATTCATTTTCTGACATGGCCCAAGGGTCTAGGTTAAGGCAATGACAACCTGCAGCTGCTGAAAGAAATTGCGAGTCGATATAATCGGGACCCGTTTTGGCTACAACAACTCGAATGCCACGCTTGCGTAATGCTGCTATAAGCCCTATTGCAAGCATTGTTTTTCCAGAACCAGATGCCGGAGCTGAAATGATAAAACCACGCGGTACTAGTGTCATACAATTCCTTTTATATAATTATTTATACGTCCAATTATGATCACACATTTCTCAAATTCTAAACAGTATACTAGGTGCTGGGTTTAAGTTATTCGCTATGTGCTAAGATCCTTACGGCCGAACTTCAGTGCTTGAACAACTTTTTTAATAATAGACTAGGCACATTTTCTTTATCGTCTCCAATAATGCCACGTATAATTTCACCAGTTGTCTTATCACTAATCTTATCTGTCAATTTCCTTACTGTATCTAAAGTCTCACGAACTAATTCTTCATTGATCAGAATTGCAGCTAAGTCTAGTTGAACATCAGGCTTATCCCATGAACCTGTAATACGCAGCGGAATCTCAATGCCTGGTAAATTTATGGTATCAGGCTTATCTTCCAAAACTGTTAGAAGCTTAGATCTTAGAATTTTGTCAACTTGACGCTTTCCAAGATCGATGTCTCCGGACCCTGTCATGCGGACAACAGGGCTAATAACACGTAGGTTTTGAGTATTAGCAACACCACGGTTGATATTAAAACTTGCACTAAAATCAGAAAAAAAAGTTTTAGCAGTCTTTGTTTGGTTTACATTCCCAAGTTTTCCTGACTGTAAATCACGTAGAAGTTTCGGAACATTCCAACCAATAATGGAACCATTTTTAATAATAAAGCTTGCTGTTCCAGATAAGTTTGAAATTATATCATGCTTTGTATATCCACGACCATTCAAATTAGCCTTAAATCGTGCCGTGCCATTAATTGCTTGAATGCCCAATAAATCGGCGAGAAAATTATTGGCCGCAATTTCATTCATAGAAAAGTTAGCACCAACTTTTAAGCCTCTGTCGCCTACTGCAGCCGTCATAAAGCCGTAGCCATGCCCACCATAAAGTTTAACACGGTCCAAATTCAATTTAAATAAACCGTTGTCAAGTTTTAGCTTTAAATCAGCTTTATCTATTAAAAAGCCAGATGCGTCTAAAGCTAAAATTTTTCCTTTTAACACGACATCAAAAAAGGCTAATTTTTTGAATATGTTTTTGTCATTCCACACCGGAGATGTCTTTGAAACATTTTTTTTTCTAAAACTAAGCTCGTCTTTATTTGAAGACGGATACACTAAACTTTTTTCGATTGATTGTTTAAGAGGTTGTTCCAGTTTATGTTTTTTAACTAGATTTGGCTTTTCAGATTTTATGGATCGGGCCCCTTCTAAAAACGATAAAATACTATCAATATCCAGCCTTGAAATTGTTAAATTAGACTTTATACGAGGACGTGAACTTTCGAGCCCTACCACTACATCACCGCTCGATCGAACTTTACCAATACTAAAGTTCGCTTCAGTCAGTGCTACATTTGTAGGCGTAGCTACAAATTTACTTGTCAATCTTGCTGGACCAAGAGAATTACCTTTCGGTAGATCTATACCTATCCAGTACATAAATTTTTTTACGGATGATGACAGACATAGTATAGAACCTTCCGCCCTTGTTTTAGTGCCGGAAACTACCTTTCCATCAAATGATATGATAGCAGGCTTACTATTCATGTGAAATTCTATGAGTGCTGAACGATCTTCTAGAATATCACTTAACGTCTCCAAACGAATTTTGATTGTAACAGGTTCCTCATTCCAATTAAGGCTGCCGTCAATAAAAATTGGATCAATAGAGCTACGGCCAGTGACATTGATATTCACTCCTGATATGAATTCAGTTATGCCAGAACGATCATCACGATATTGAAGATATCCATCGTGCACTTTTACTTCGGATGACGCTAAATACTGGATTTTATCTAGCTT
>JABSQE010000130.1 GCA_013214245.1 Hyphomicrobiaceae bacterium | reverse complement strand
GCGATGTAAATATTTCTATCCCTTCTAATTCTGTGACAGCATTTATTGGCCCTTCAGGTTGCGGCAAGTCAACATTTTTGCGTTGCATTAACCGCATGAACGATATAATTTCTGATGCGCTAGTAACAGGCAAGATCACCCTTGATAATCGAAACATTAATGATCCTGATTTTGATGTGGTTGAATTGCGAGCACGTGTAGGAATGGTTTTTCAGAGACCAAATCCGTTTCCAAAATCTATTTATGAAAATATTGCATATGGTCCAAGAATTCATGGTCTGACTAAAAGTAAAAGTGAACTTGATGAGCTTGTAAAAAACAGCCTCGAAAGGACCGGTCTCTTCAACGAGGTCAAAGATCGCATTAACGAGCCGGGTACAGCCTTGTCTGGGGGTCAACAACAGCGTTTATGTATTGCACGCACTATTGCTACTAAACCTGATGTAATCTTAATGGATGAACCTGCTTCCGCGCTCGATCCGATCGCTACAGCTAAAATTGAAGAATTGATAGATGAACTTCGTCAGAATTTTACTATCGTGATAGTCACGCATTCAATGCAACAGGCTGTACGCATCTCGCAGCGCACTGCATTTTTTTATTTAGGCTGTCTTGTAGAAGAAGGTGAAACTGGTCAGATATTCAATAATCCTTCAGATCAGCGCACTGAAGATTACATCAAAGGAAAATTTGGTTAGTATTTGTTAAACTTAAAATAAGTAAATGAACAACACACATGTAATTCTTCACAGTCATACCGCGAAGTAAGAAAGATATATCTGTGATGGATATAGACACAGTTAGTAAAGTAAAATATCTCTAATTAACATTACTCCTTTACAAGTCTAAAGTTATTAAAAAAAGAAGACTGGTTTAATTGAATGTTGAGCGCAAGAAAGGCTATCTGATTTGAACTGAATTTTGGCATAAAGAGATTCCAAAGGTACAGTTGTTGTATAAAGAAGAAAGCACACAGAAAATTATTTGACTTGTATAATGCACTGGAGCACCGCTCTATGATAAAAATATAGCAAGTGAGATTAAGTTTTTTATAGCAACTAAAACTAATAAATCTAATTCTACGATATATTGATTTTAAAAGATATATTTAATCTGTGCTATATTCAGTAGATTTTCTTCTGTTTTGTGGGAGCTATACTGTGAATTTATCATTTAACTAGCACAGTTAGAGAATGGTTTGTGTTTTGTGAATACATAACAGTATTATCTTAATACATTTGATTTACGTATTAGTTGATCTGCGCAAAACTCTTGTTTGAGATAACATTTGCTAGGTTCTTTTAATAACCAATGTTTAATTACAGTTAAGTATAATGGTTGTGAAAATGTTCGGAAACTTATGATACTATGACAAGGCGGTCATTTAATACGGCTGCACAATCATCTAAAAGTTTTAGATTTACCTATAAGTTTTTTAAAAAAACTTATAGCGTGTAAAGACATGTATATGTCAATAAATAACATACAGTGCTAGTTGAAAGCAATTATAGAGATCAACCAGCACTATTAATCGTTGTAATTAAGCAGACATAGGTTTCAAACCTGTAAAATAACTGGACAATTATTTGTAATTATCAGAATAGGTGTAATAGTCGTGATTAACTGCAACCACTAGTATCACCGCAGGTGTTGCACTTTAAGCATGTGCCGTTACGAACCATGGTAAAATTTCCACAATTTCCACAAGCCTCTCCTTCATATCCTTGTACCTTAGCTTCGGAAATAAGGCTCTCGGTTGATCTGGCCTTTAGAGCAAATGAACCTTGTGTGGTAGGTGTTGCATCTTTAAAAGTGGCCGTGGTTTCTTTCTCTGGATTAAATGCATCTACATTATCTTTTTGTAGTTCACGTGTTGAAAAGTTAGTATTTGTTGACTGAAAAAAAGCTTGATCTACAGACGGTTTTCTAGCGCGTGCTACCAATTGTCTTCGTGTGAAACCGTGTGAAACGACACTAGCAGCGGAACTAGTTTTTGGAGCATCTTTGCTTTTAGTGGAACCAACATCAGTTACCAAGATACCATCTGGTTCCATGTGCGCGAGATCATTGCGCCCTAAGTAGGAAACTGCAAGTTCACGAAAAATGTAATCAAGAACCGAAGTCGCGTTCTTAATCGTATCATTACCTTGAACTAAGCCAGCCGGTTCAAAGCGGGTAAAGGTGAAGGCATCGACATATTCTTCCAAGGGAACTCCATATTGTAAGCCAAGGGAAATAGCAATAGCAAAATTATTCATTAACGAACGGAAGGCAGCACCTTCTTTATGCATGTCGATAAAAATCTCACCTATGCGACCATCCTTGTACTCACCTGTAGTAAGATATACTTTATGTCCGCCTACAACTGCTTTCTGAGTATAGCCCTTGCGTCGACCTGGCATTTTTTCTCGTCCCCTTTCAAAAATCCGCTCGACGATGCATTGGGCTGCCAATTCAGCACGTGTCTGCATTGGCTTGTCTGAGGTAAGGTTAGTTACGAGCTCTTCTTCTTCATCATGATCTGATAACAGTTGTGTATTAAGGGGTTGAGAGAGCTTCGAACCATCACGATAAAGAGCGTTGGCTTTAAGTGCTTTACGCCAGGATCGCATATAAGCGGCTTTACAGTCATCTACAGTTGCTGTGTTAGGCATATTTATTGTTTTAGAGATAGCGCCTGAAATGAAAGGCTGGCTAGCAGCCATCATATCAATATGACTGTGCACTGAGAGGTAACGCTTTCCATGACGTCCACACGCATTTGCACAGTCGAATACAGGTAGATGATCGCTCTTGAGATATGGTGCACCCTCTAATGTCATGGAACCACAAACATGCTTGTTCGCAGCTTCGATGTCACTTTGAGAAAAACCAAGAAAAGTGAGTAAATCGAAAGAAGGATCACTAAGGTTGTCATCAGAAACTTTCAGTATCTCTTTAAGAAAAGTCTCACCAATGTTCCATTTGTTAAATATATACTTAATGTCAAATGCTAAAGTGAGGTTAGCTTCAAGCTTGTTTAGAATTTTATCAGTGAAACCTTTAGATCTTAGAGTTGTATGATTGATTGCCGGTGCATTATTTAGGGAGCCATGGCCAACTGCATAAAGCTCAATTTCTGAAATCTGCACCTTACTATAACCTAGCTTACGAAGTGCTTTGGGTATAGCTCGATTGATGATTTTGAAATACCCGCCGCCAGCAAGTTTCTTAAACTTGACAAGTGCAAAGTCAGGCTCAATGCCTGTTGTATCACAGTCCATAACAAGACCGATAGTACCCGTAGGCGCAAGAGCTGTTGCCTGTGCATTTCGGAAACCGTGTTGCTTGCCTAGTTCAAGTGCCAGATCCCAGGAGCGTGTTGCAGCTTCACTCAAGCGCTTATCAATAATGGATTTATGATCTAATGGTGTCGGCGCAGTGGAAAGCATTTCATAACCTTCGATTCGACCATGTGCAGCGCGGTGATGATTACGTATGACCCGTAGCATGTCCGAAGCATTTTTTTTGTAGCCGGGAAAGGATCCAAGCTCTCCAGCCATTTCAGCTGAAGTAGCATAAGCCGTACCAGTCATGGTTGCTGAAATGGCGCCGCAAATTGCACGACCTTCATTAGAATCATAAGGAATACCAGCAGCCATGAGAAAGCCTCCAATATTGGCAAAGCCAAGTCCAAGCGTACGATATCGATATGACAGCTTGGCGATTTCCTTACTAGGGAATTGTGCCATAAGTACGGAAATTTCAAGCGCAAGAGTCCACAGTCGACAGGCGTGTTCAAACATTTCAACATTGAATGAACTATCCTCATTTTGAAACTGTATGAGGTTTAATGATGCTAGATTGCAGGCTGTATCATCCAAAAACATGTATTCTGAGCAAGGGTTTGAAGCTCGAATTGAACCTGAAGTAGGGCACGTGTGCCATTCATTAATGGTAGTATCAAATTGAATACCAGGATCGGCAGACGCCCAGGCTGCATAACCAATATCTTCCCACAATTTTCGTGCAGATAAAGTTTTAGCGGTTTTACCTGTTGTACGCGACTTTAGATGCCAGTCACCATCTCTTTCTACCGCCCATAAGAAATCATCAGTCACACGTACAGAGTTATTAGAATTTTGGCCAGAAACTGTAATATATGCTTCGGAATCCCAATCAGTATTGAAGACTGCAAAATCAATGTCCGTGTACCCTTGCTTCGCAAACTGTATTATACGGCTAATATAGTTATCAGGAACTTGGTCACGCCGCGCTTTTTTAATAGTGCGCTTTAAGGCAGGATTCTTGGCTGGATCGAAGCAATCTTCACCTTCCCCATCGCAATAAACGCAGGCTCTAATGACAGCTTTAAGACGCTTTTGGCAAATCTTAGAACCAACGACAAGTGCTGCGACTTTCTGCTCTTCTTTAACCTTCCAGTTGATATACTCTTCGATGTCAGGATGATCGATATCGACAACAACCATTTTAGCTGCGCGTCGTGTAGTGCCACCAGATTTAATGGCACCAGCAGATCGATCACCGATCTTAAGAAAGCTCATTAGGCCCGAAGAGCGTCCGCCACCCGAAAGCTCTTCATTTGATGCGCGTAATTTAGAAAAATTTGTGCCTGTACCGGAGCCATATTTGAACAAGCGCGCTTCTCGCACCCAGAGATCCATGATGCCGCTCTCATTCACATGATCGTCCTCAATTGATTGAATAAAGCACGCATGTGGTTGGGGGTGTTCATAGGCTGACTGAGACAGAGTTAACTCACCAGTTTGGTAATCGACATAATAATGTCCCTGTCCTGGACCATTAATGCCGTATGCCCAATGCATACCGGTATTGAACCATTGCGGTGAGTTCGGTGCTGCAAATTGCATCGCTAGCATATAACAGTGCTCATCAAAAAAAGCTCTGGCATCAGCTTCAGTCGTAAAATAACCACCTTTCCAGCCCCAATATGTCCAGGTGCCTGCCATACGGTCAAAAACTTGGCATGCATGGGTTTCAGCGCCATAACGTTCATGATGTGGCATCTGGTTGAGTTTGGCTTCATCAGCTACAGAACGCCAAAGCCATGAAGGGACTTGAGTTTCTTGAACAAGCTTCAAACATGATGGAACGCCAGCCTTTCGGAAATATTTTTGCGCAATGACATCAGTTGCAACTTGGCTCCAGTGTTCTGGAACAGTTATCTTATCAAGACGGAACACTACTGAGCCATTTGGATTTTTAATTTCACTTGCTGTCGAACGAAATGAAATTTTCTCATAAGGTGATTGTCCGACTTTAGTAAAACGCCTTGTTATCTTCATTGTTGCTCCGTGTTTCTAATAATGCGTTCAGCTAATCGTTAAGGCTCTCGCACATCTTAATTAGATATGTGATGAGATTTCTAAATGAGTATCGTTGATGATGCGTGTTTAATATACTGATCTCACATTACAATGCACGTGTACCCAGATGACCTCCGTTCTATATTCTTTGCCAAATTAATTAAGACGTGCATTTTGATAGTGTGTGGGGCGGTAAAATTAGTACCGTTATGTACGATGCAACATTGAAAAACGCTACTAGCAATAGATAACCTTATACTGGGCAATCAAACCTTCTAAACGCATATCCAAGCTTGGAAATAATAATTTTAAAAACTTTTCAGTCTTCAGTAGAATTAATTGTGCTCGATTCGCAATCTGTGCTGCAAAGGTTTTGTAGGGTTGGACAAAGCGCATATGCTAAATTTGGGGATGATAGTGGATAAAATTGTGCACATCTTTTATCTGTTAGATCCACTAACTTTAAATTTCAAATTTTAAATAAATTTTAGACTTTCAAAAATTTTTTACTATGATGTATACAAAGTACTAGTAATAACATTTTTACTTTAAAGCTTGAGGTTAATTTGTTATCTTAGCTACTAGTAAGTTCACGCAAGAGAGTGATTATTGTAGCATTTATTAATGCCATTAATTTTGTAAAAACTGGTTTAGTATCGGCTGAACCTATGTATAATTGTCATGCGAACTAATTGGGTAAATGAGCAGTTCACTCTGAGGAGAAAATGACGGTTTACTTTAAAAAGTTGATCTTGCTATAGTATATGTTAGAAGAAAAATCGAAACCTAGTATGGTACTATGAGACATAGTTTCCAATTAAATTACAAGTTAATATATAATTAGAAAATTTTTGCTGTTCCTTTGTAAGCTACTTGGTTAGCAATCTAAATTTTGGGAGTTGTCATGATCATGTTGACTGAAATGGTGCAATAAGTAGGCATTCTGACGTAGATATTGATTAGGGTCTAAGAGATTATGCTGCTCATATAGTCAATAGTTTCTTTTCAAGATGCATAATAGTAGCCCAGATATGAGATAAAATAAGGCATATGAATAAATATAAAAATGCTAAAATATGCGTTTAGTAACGGCTTTAGATTGTAACAGTCTTTTGCCCTCACACATCTAAAGCTGAAGAGAAGAATATGCTGTGTTAAGATTTGATTTGAAGGAAATAATTTTTATCGTATGGTCAGCATAGTACGCTGTTGAGAACAGATCATTAGGCGTAGTTATTGCAATGATAAATATAAATTTACAATCATTACTCAGTCTTAGAAATGCATATTGTTCGAAGTAGGTTGTAAGCTGTTGGGAGACAAGTAGCAAGTGATACGCTTAGAAAATGTCACACTGGGCTACGGTGAAGGGACCGTCATTCTACAAGATATAAATTTCCACTTGCGCCCAGGTTCATTTCATTTTTTGACGGGACCTTCTGGTAGCGGAAAAACTACCTTGATGCGCTTAATGTTTCTTTCTATTGAGCCAACAGATGGGAAGATAAAAATATTTGACCGCGAAGTTAAGCGTATTCGAGCTACAGCCCGCGCGAGGCTACGTAGGCGTATTGGTATCGTATTTCAAGACTTCCGGCTTCTTGATCACTTAACTACTTGGCAAAATGTTGCATTGCCTTTGCGTGTGAATGGAGAGAAAGTGTCTAGATATAAGGCAGATGTAACTGATATGCTGACATGGGTCGGTCTTGGTAATCGCATGCACCAATATCCTCCATTTTTATCAGGGGGAGAAAAGCAGCGTGCAGCAATCGCACGAGCCGTCATACATCAGCCTGAATTGCTTTTAGCTGACGAACCTACTGGAAGTGTTGATCCCAAAATGGCGCATCGCCTGCTTAGGCTCTTTGTTGAATTGAACCGCTTTGGTACCTCTGTCGTTATTGCCACACATGATCATCAATTAATACAGCATTATCAAGATATGTGTGAGCATAAAGCACCACGATTAGAGCTTCACGAGGGACATGTTCACATTGTTTGACTTACAACAAGTAATTATTAGTGTATATCTGTCAATAAGGCTAGCGTACAAGCAGTAAAGTGCAGATAGAAATGAGAGTTTAAGATTTGAATTAATTACAGCTAATATTTACTAGGAGGATTATCAATTAAATCTGTTTACGAGCCTGGACCAGAGCAAACGCATGCTTCAATTGTGCAGGCAGATTCAGTTGCAGGTAAATCCCTGACTTTAGTTATTTCTATTATGTGTTTTCTGGCTTGTTTAACTGCTGGCACTGTGTATCTTATCAATAAATCTGCGTCGGCATGGTTGCGTAATATTGCTACTGAGGTTACTGTACAAATAGAGCCTGCTGAGCGGATGGAAGATACTGATAGCCTAGCAAAAGCCGTTAAAGAATATGTGGAACGAGAATCGGGTATTGTTAGTGCTCGTGTACTGAGCATATCAGAATCCTCTTCTTTACTTGAACCTTGGCTGGGCGTGAATTCAAAACTCTTAGCTACACAGTTGCCGCGTCTAATTGCGGTTCAACTCCACCCTAGAATATCTCCTGATTTGCGAGATTTAGAGGCAAGATTAGGGGCACACTTTCCCAGAGTAGCCATAGATGATCACCGCCAATGGCAGGATCAAATTCGTACCGTTACACATTCATTTGCTCTTGGTGGTATTGCGATCCTTTTCCTTGTTGGAGCAGCAACCACTGCAATTATCATATCTGCAACTTATAGTGCAATGGCTTCTAATCACGAAATCGTTGAGGTTCTTAATTTTGTAGGCGCTACAGACCGATTTATTGCTCACGAATTTGAAAAGCATTTTCTTAGGTTGGGTGTCCGCGCTGGAGTTGTAGGGGCAGCTTCTGCCATGGCGGTTTTTTCTGTAATGCCATTGCTTGTAGAATTTTTAGGTAGTGGCACACTCACAAACGCAGAATTGAAACGTTTTATTGGAAACGGTATGTTAGACAGCTATGGTTATATTGTGCTACTTATGATAGTAATTATTATTACTTTGTTATGTGTGTTGACGTCGCGCTTCGGGGTTTTTAGGATATTGCATAATCAATTATAATGAAAAGCTAATTATAGTTTTATGATTTTATTGGTATTTGTATCCTACACCTGAGTGTTAAGCCAGCTTCCGATACTATTGAAAATAGAATGTTGATACTAACAATAGGCTACAATTCATATTCATGTTGCAAGCTATCACAAGAAATAATCAAAAGCTTTAAACTAAATTAGCCATTTTACAATATGTAACACGTACTTGAAGTGATTAAGAGTGGTTCTTAGGGCAAAGATCAGGATCTTTGAAAGATTAGCATTAAGAGCAATTGCTACAGTAATGATACTTCTTGCGCTTGGCTTTTTTTTGTTTGCCACTGTAGTAACAAGGACTACATACAACTCAGTAGAGAAAGCAGACGCAATAGTTGTTTTGACAGGTGGAGCGGAGAGAATTGCAGCAGCATCTCAGTTGCTAAGTAAAGGAAATGCAAAATGGCTTCTTATTTCAGGTGTAAACAAAAAAACTTCTGAAATAGACGTAATGCGATTGTCGAAACTTGATTACCAGCTATTCTCATGTTGTGTGAAGTTGGGTTATAATGCTAAAAATACTAGAGGCAATGCGCTCGAAGCTCGCAAGTGGCAAATCGAGAACAAATTTAAGAGCCTGATTGTTGTAACTGCTGCGTATCATATGCCGAGGAGTTTGCTTGAATTATCAGTCCAGATGCCAGATGTAAAGCTCATTCCCTACAGCGTAATGCCAAAAAGGTTTCGCGCTCAAGTATGGTGGTTAAATATTGCTAACGCATATTTTCTAGCACGTGAGTATATAAAATTTTTACCCTCTGTCGCCTGGTTTATTACATCTTATTTTAACGATGCTAAAAGAAGATATAAGCCTAACAGAAACGCCTTGTATTATACCTAAATACAACTAGTGATAGCTACAAAATGTAAGTTTGAGTAAACCAATATTGTACTTAATGTTTCTTTTCAGCTATGCTTAACACAAACTAAAGCCTTAGAGTAAGATTACATTCTAGACTCATAACACGACTTCATAGGCAATTCAGATTTTTCGGATGTTGCTCTACAATATTCAATATTTGGTTTATATGTGGTGTTTGTGTAAAGCGTAAGGAATGCCGACTCATCAAAATCTAGCCATTTCAATACCGTCATTGAGACTTTATGTTTGTTAATACTATTTTAGAGACTTTTAACAGATATTTCAGTTGAGAAAGTAAGATATATTCAATTTAGAGTGTTCTTTAGCAATTAATATCAAGGCTTGAGAGCAAACATTAAGCATTAAAACTAGGGATGTTTGTATTCGAAACTTCTTAACTTCTTCTGCTAGAGTGTTTTACGGGGTGGTAATGATAGAATTTAAATATCACTTCGGATACAAACTGAAGCAGCAGCCAGGATTAGTATAGCGTAAATAAAGGCAGGCAACCTGATGAATTATCAACGCTCGACAGAGATACAAAAACCAAAGCCTGTGGTGGCAAGGCAGGATCGAAAATCAATTTTGATTGTTGAAGACAATGAGTTAAACATGAAGCTTTTTCATGATCTTCTTGAAGCTCATGACTATCAAACGTTTCAAACAAGAAATGGACTAGAAGCTTTACAGATGGCGCGTCAATATAAACCATCATTAATATTGATGGACATACAGCTTCCAGAGGTTTCCGGCCTTGAGATTACTAAATGGCTTAAGGATGATCCCGAACTTTGCTCTATACCAGTAATAGCAGTAACAGCCTTTGCTATGAAAGGAGATGAAGAACGGATTAGGAAAGGTGGCTGTGAAGCATACCTGTCAAAACCAATATCAGTGGTTGGACTTATCGATACGGTACGTCAATTTATTGAATAAGTTTAATGTGAACAGCAATTTCCTCAAGAAAATTGTTTACTCCGATATTCAATCTAGAATATGACTTTCCTTCATTGAGCATTAATCTTTAGCGTCTTGCTTAGTTTTTTAGCAAATGTTCTAGGTTGAGATGTGCTTTTGAGACGATGTTGTCGATAGTGAGAAGCTTTAGGTTGAAACTACTTTTGCAAAAGAATTGGTTGCTAAAATTATAAGGCAATCACCCTATTGATTTCAAAAGAAATTCAAAAAACATATTTTTTTAAGTATACTTTAAGTTCTTATTCTGGTGCGTAATTTTATTAAAATTTAGTTCATTTTAAGAATATTATCATATAAAAATCTATAATATTTAAATTTTCTGTCCCCTACCTCTAAAACAAAGTGTTATTTTATTCAGTGGATTTCGCATGGTATATTGCATATACCTTATTTTACTAAATATGTACCAAATCTCATCACGCCTTGTGGCTTGGATTGCCACTAGAACGGCTGTCAAGTTAAGTAGCTGTGAAATTGCACTACCAAATAGATATGCGGAACCCAGTACTCCGTAAATAGACGGCGTTTGATCTAGATAGCTAAGATTGTAGAGTGTAACCATTCTAATACATCCCTTGCTCTAAAACCGCATTTAGTTGACGAATCTTACCTATATCCTCTTCTTCACTTCCCACCTTAATTGCAAACATACCCTTCACCGTAACGAAAACTGCAAATAAATGCAAAAACCACATCTCTTCCAAACTCAGCAGCTGATTGATCGTAGAGTTATCGATGTTTTAAAGATTAAGCTGACATTAATACCAATTTATAGATGCAGTTTGCGGTAGAAAAATATTAAAGTGTTTCTTAGATTTAAAACGCTAGTAAATAATGCTGAAGAAGGTATGTTAAATGTCTTCAAGCTATGTAACATTTTTTGCATAACGATCAATGCGCATAGATATGAACTATGTAAAGCTTTGATAAAATTGATAGTTTTTATGAGTTACAACACTTGTTCTCCAAAAACTAAAATTTTGAGAAATATGTGCAACCAACCCCTTTAAAGCTTGGAATTCTTACATTCAATGCAGCCAACATTGATCGCTCAATTGTATGAGTTTGATGATGTGATGTTCAATATACAACACCTGCATAACACGAAATTAGTAAAAGGTTTTTTTTGATATGACTAATAACTAATAATATTCCCAAAATATTCATCTTTCGTCATTACATTTTATTGTAATGTTATTATTTAATAAGTGAAACTTTAAACAAAGTATAAAATTCACGCTATCATACTATCTAGTCACATTTTAGAACGCTACATCGACGAATCAGGAGAGATGGGTATGGATATGCTATTATTCGTCATTGTCTTTGTATTTGCCTTAATCGTCTTTCTATACACGCCACTACTTAGACGAAATTTTATAAGTAAACCGATATACTCCAGGCTGCGTAAAATTTTGCCTAAGGTGTCCGAAACTGAACGTCAGGCACTACAAGCTGGCACGATTGGCTTTGACACAGAGTTTTTTTCAGGTAAACCAGATTGGGATAAGCTGAGAGCAATATCACCAATAAGACTTACGGATGAAGAAAAGGCTTTTCTGAACGGACCGACAGAAGAACTTTGCCAAAAGCTTGACGATTGGCGGTTCCGCCATGACAGTAAAAAAAAGATCAGCGAATCTATATGGGATTTTGTCAAAAAAAACGGTTTCCTTGGTATGTTAATTTCTAAAGAATATGGTGGTCTTGGATTTTCAGCTCAGGCACAATCTTTGATAATCGGCAAAATAACATCTCGCTCACCTGATGTCGTAACAATAGTAATGGTACCTAATTCTCTCGGTCCGGGGGAATTGATAGAAAAATATGGTACTCTGAAACAAAAGAATTATTATTTGAGTCGTCTTGCATCGGGTGAAGAAATTCCATGTTTCTCACTAACAGGTCCGACATCTGGTTCGGACGCTGCTAGTATGAGGGATATTGGTATTGTAGAAAATGGCTTTTATAATGGTGTTGAAACACTTGGCATTAGATTAAACTGGAATAAGCGCTATATTACGCTTGGCCCGAAAGCAACAATAATTGGTTTGGCATTTCAGCTATTTGACCCAGATGGACTAATCGGTAAACGCAAAGATATCGGCATAACTCTGGCCGTTATACCCGCCAATCATTCTGGAGTAAACATCGGCAGGCGACACTTGCCTTGTGGCGCTGCATTTCCCAACGGTCCTAATTGGGGTAAAGATGTATTTATTCCGATCGAATGGATTATCGGTGGGGCTGACATGGCTGGTCAAGGCTGGCGAATGTTGATGGAATGTCTCTCGTCAGGGCGTGCTGTGTCATTGCCATCATCTTCTGCCGCTGGAATAAAAGCTATGCTTCGT
>JABSQE010000013.1 GCA_013214245.1 Hyphomicrobiaceae bacterium | reverse complement strand
TTGAATTATTAGTAAATTCTACGTTATTTCCTATCACTCTGCAGGTGGGGTGAAATGTCGTAGTTTCAGCTATTGTGGTGCAACATTTGTTTTTCATGATATCATGGCCAATTGTTCATTACAAACTGATTAGGTTTGCACTTTTTTAGTTTCCGTTTTTTAACTACTAAACTTATAGCTGATCAACGGTTTGTATAAGCTTACCACACGACTGGATGGTTTTGAGTTAACTATGGTATTTTAATGTAGGTCACATCATCAATACGCAAAACGGGATATAATCCTTGTCTAATCAAAAATTGCCTCTGTTTTCGACCTATCATCGTGTTATTCTTATGTTGCGTGAAGAGTGGCGCGCTTGTACCATCATAGCAGTGGTGAATGCGATTATCGGTCTTGCACAACTGGTTGAGCCTATTCTATTCGGAAGTATTGTTGATACGCTTATGAACAACCAGTCACCAACAATACTTATTTTGGTGTGGGCAGCTCTCGGATTGTTTAGTATTGTTGCTGGCGTATGGATCTCTGTGGCCTCAGATCGCTTGCTCCATCGCCAGCGGCTTGCAGCGATGTCTCGCGCGTTTGAACATGCCATCACGCTTCCAATATACTACCATAAAAACCATGGAACAGGCGCAGCAGTACGCACGATTACTGCTGGTGCTGAATCGCTTTTCGGTACGTGGATGGTAATATTGCGTGAGCAACTAGCAGCTCTTACAAGTGTGCTCTTTCTGGCTCCTGTTGCTTTATTCATAGAATGGCGTTTAACGCTTATACTTGCGATGTTGGCTATTATTTACCTTTTGCTTAATATTTTTGTAATAAGTAACACCTCCTCTATGCAAGCTAATATTGAGAATTACAATGCAGATATCGCCAGCCGCATTGGTGATGTCATTAACAATGTCGCAGTTGTTCAAAGTTATGTACGCATTTCGTCAGAGGTAGCAGGCATGCGAGCTGCTATGAAGAGGACGCTGGATGCTCAATATAAAATACTTACATGGTGGGGTCTTGTAAGTGTGATGAGTCGTGGTACTAGCACTATTACTATAATAATTATTTTTTCTCTTGGCTCGTATTTAGCTGTGCTGGATGAAATTTCGATTGGCGACATAGTAAGTTTTACTGGTTTTGCTGGTCTATTAATCGGCAAACTTGATCAATTATCAAACTTTATTTCTCGTCTTTTTATGGAAACTCCAACACTTCGTGCCTATTTCGCTTTGCTTGACCAGGAACCAGCTGTCAATAATATTTCAGTGAAAAAAGTGTTTAGTGAAGTAAACGGGCATGTTGAGTTTAAAGCTGTAAGCTATTCTTTTGATGGAGGAAGCAATGGTGTTTTTGATATCGATCTTGTCGCCGAGGTAGGCCAAACAATCGCATTGGTTGGTCCTACGGGAGCGGGTAAGTCCACTCTTATGGCTTTGCTACAAGGTTTTATTGCTCCACATAAAGGTAATATTTTTATTGACGGCCAGGATATCACACATATTCAGCTGGATAGCTTACGTCGTGCGATAGCAGTAGTATTTCAGGATACAGGTCTATTTAACCGAAGTGTAGGTGAAAATATTCGCTTTGGTAAACTAGATGCAGATCAAAATGCCTTACTTAGGGTGGCTAAATTAGCTCAAATTGAGGACTTGATTGCCAAAAAGCCCGGTGGTTTAGATTTTATGATTGGTGAGCGTGGTGCTTTACTTTCAGGCGGTGAGGGTCAACGTATTGCTATTACCAGAGCTATTTTGAAAAATGCACCGATATTAATTCTCGATGAAGCTACTAGTGCCCTTGATAGCGAAACGGAATTTAGTGTCAAATGCGCTTTGGATCATGTTTGCAAAGGACGCACTACTTTTATTATTGCGCACCGTCTTTCAACTATAGCTGACGCTGATATCATTGTTGTTTTGGAGCAAGGACGTATTGTTGAGCGGGGTAATTTTATACAACTAGTAAAGAAAGAAGGTGTGTTTGCACGCCTAGTTGATCACGGGTGTTTCGCAAACTCGAGATTATAAAATACGATGTATTAGAGACAGTTTACTACAAACCGTCATTTTTGAAGTAATGGAATAATCCTTGGTGAACCTCATTGAGTTTCGTCGTAATCTTGAAGTTGTGGACATCTAAGCTTCAGCATGATGGTAAAATTGGAAAATTTGTGCGCCCACCTATCTTGGTTAGACTATATATGTATGGTTAAGTTGTAGTATTTTATTTAATACATTATTATTTAAATTTTTAAGTCTAAAGTTTATGTGCCATACGTTCACGTTTTGTTTCAAGGTATCGGCGATTATATTCAGATGGTTCTGTTAAAGATTGGCACTGCTTTATAATTTCAATTCCATGATTACTAAGAGCCTTAATTTTTAAAGGATTGTTAGTCATCAACTCTATTTTAATATATCCGAGATCCTTAAGAATTTTTGCAGGAAGCTCATAATCACGAGCATCGATGGGAGCGCCAATGGATATATTAGCGTCAACTGTGTCAAGACCACGATCTTGCTCAGCATAAGCTTTTATTTTATTAACAAGACCGATGCCACGACCTTCGTGGTGTGGTAAATATATTATAATACCAAGCTTTGCAGCAATAATAGTTGCTAATGCCAGTTGTAGCTGAGCATAACAATCGCACCTAAGTGAATGAAATATATCTCCAGTAACACATCCACTATGTACACGCACAATAGGTACAGTGTTGTTATTAGCACGACTGCGATGAACTAAAGCCATCGCCTGAAATGATGGCGTATCATCCTCATAAGCATGGGCTTCGAGATGAACTTCTTGACCTTCAAATTCCACAGGGAGTGTAGTGCGCGCAATATCCCGAAACATAACTTGGTTTAATCCTTGTTGATTTATTATACGTAATCGAGTTGAAATGCTTTGTAATAAATAAGCCAATTTTGAACTGGTGGCCGACCTTTTTCCCTATGTTTAGTAGGATTAAATTTGTTATATGACCAGCCATAAGCCATACTTTAATATTTCATTACCATAGACACGCTTTTAATCACAAGTCAGACCAAAATCAAGTCTAAAGCCTAAAGCTCAATCTCTAGTAGTGTGTTTGATCTTAGAAGATACTGAAATTGCTTGTTAGTTGTTTTATTGTTGCATTGACAGCTCAATAACAATATTTCGATATATCTGAATAATAGATTTATTGAGCAATTTGTTTTACGCGTTACAACAAAATTTCATTAAAATCTGAATGTTATTTCATGATGTATAAGCCATATTAAGACCGAATTCTACACAACATTTAAAATATACTTTCTCTTAGTCGGAAATTTTTCTGTCAAACAATCAAGCTTGTGACAGTTTGGCTTTAGGAACTTAATCTACGATAGCTGCATTTTAAGCACTTTCTGCTGTAAAAAGAAGTAAAACTGCATAAGCTAATATTTTCAAATTTCAATTTAATTTGTATCTATTTCATACGGTCCACTTTAGGTAATTCGTGGGTATCAATATCGCTAATTACCTTTATACATTAGTATAGTTATTGGTAGAGGCAGCAGAACTTACGATTCAGGACTTAACTAGATCTAAATATCTACACACATTCAGCCAATGGCTCTGATAACAATGATATGTGTATGATGCTACAATTAATTAGTCTTGAAAGTATAATCAATCACAGTTACAAAATATGCTATCGCATAGAATTGTGCTGCCGGCCTGCGGTTTGTGGGACTGGAATTTGATCAAAAAAGTAATTGCTTTCGCTCGAAGATGGTCTTATGCGTGAAACGTTCATTCCTGTGGCGACACTGGCCCTTATGGATCGCTTGACGCACAAGCAAGCTTGGACGACTGGTAAAGCTTCTGAAGTAAAACGTTTCTTTCGTTACCTTTGTTATTGGCGCCAGCAGCAATATCAAACTGACATTATGTACCTTAAACACGCTTACGAGCCGTTTAATCCAGACAGTGACCTTCTTACAACTCGACGGTTCACTAACGACGAGCTTATTGCTATGCGGTCAAGAGTAGTAGATGGTGTGCGCCATCTTCTGATTCAAGCAAATTATAGGAAAATTGAGCGTAGAGAGTTGGATGTTATTTTAGCGAGCGATAGTCATTACGGACTTGATTTTCGTGTTGATCTGGACGTTTTTGAAGAGTTGGAGATTTATTTTCGTGGCGCTTCTCAGAAGAAAGACCAACGCAGATCCTTAAGGACTTTTCTCCGCAAAGAAGAGTTTAATGTCCCAATATTCCAACGTCTGTTTATTCTCTTTAAACTTAAAACAGAGGAACGACTTGTTGATGATTATGTTTGTACCAAATCTGTTACGAGGAAGAAAGCAGCGAAAATCTTACGATCACGAGGCAAACATGGTTCGGAGGACATTAGTCGTAAACTGATTTACATGAAGCTATTCAAAAATATGCCGCAGTCAGATGTTGAAATGATTTTTCCTAACACACGTATAAAATTTCGTCTTTTTGATAAAATTAAATTAGGCATCACTGGTAGCGGTGCCGTGGGTATGGGCTTGTTTGGTACGCTTAGTAATATTGTGACTAGTGGTGCTGCATTGATAACTAATCCAGTCGCGGTCGCAGGCATGTTATCTGCCCTGGGTGGAGTATTGTTTCGTCAAATAATGGATTTTTTCAACACACGGCAACGCTATATGGTAGTTATGGCCCAAAATTTATATTTTCACTCTCTAGCTGATAACCGCGGCGTAATGATTAAATTAGCAGATCGGGCTGCGGATGAAGACGTTAAAGAAGAAATTTTATTGTATAGTGTGTTAGCAAAAAGAGAAATCCGCAAAGAGGATCTTCAGATAGTTGATGAGGCTGTAGAGCAGTATCTAAAAGATGCTTTTGGACTTAAAGTTGACTTTGATGTTGAAGATGCTCTCGGACGCCTTATTACAGATGGTATAGTTATTGAGGAGCCATCCGGTATTCTTCGAGCATTACCACCGGCTGAGGCAGCAGCACACATCGATAATAAATGGGATGTGTTTTTAGACAACCTTCCTGATGGCTTAGACTTAGAGGGTGTTGAGTTTGAAAGGCGAGCTGGTGATTCAGTTTT
>JABSQE010000129.1 GCA_013214245.1 Hyphomicrobiaceae bacterium | reverse complement strand
CTTTTAATCCTGATAATTTACTAGGGCTACTCCGTTACGGGCACAGGCAGCTATTTCTAGCCAATAGCTTCCGCACAAGCGTTCGCCCCGTAGATTTACAACTGTCTTGATACCATCCCTCGCGAGTTTGCAGATTTGATGTGGTGTTGGCTGTGCCGAGCGCCATCCATCTTTACTAGCAAGCATGTGCTTATTAAAGTAAACAACCCGCAGTATACCACAGTCTAAAATCAGCATATCGAGGTAGAGAAAAAAAGGACCAATAAATTTTTTTATCCAATTCGGTAAATACGTAATAGCGGCCCGGCGCGCACTCAAGCCCACACGTTTCAGGGGACTGCGTACACGTTTTACAAATTTCAGCATGTGATCCTTACAAATTGATTAAATCCAATCGGTCTGAATTAGAAATCTTAAATATAAGCTCATCTCTATAGTACTATTGCATTGGTTATTGTTTTATAATAGTTTATGTAATATTATAGTTGAAGAATTACCTTCTTATCAGGACACATAAGCTTGAGCATTACTTAGCACGTGATAATAAAACACACACTTAGATATATTTTAGGCAGGCTTGCGGCAAAATATGTGAAATGGGTTTTTTCATCTTCGAGATCCATCTCAGACATCAGGCAACTAGAAGCAAAAACCGACACCTACAAGCCCTGCATATTTACATTTTGGCACGGCCAATTTATGCTCATACCGCCTTACTGTCCAAAACATATTCAAGTCGCCAACATTGTAGCTCGGCATAAAGACGCGGAAATTATAAGCGAGATCATCAGAAGTTTTGACCAGATGACCCTTATCCGTGGTAGTGGTGCAGGTGGCCGAAAGAAAAACCGCGGTGGTACTAGTGCTTTTCGCAAAGCAGTACGCGCTCTTGGGGAAGGTAAATGTGTCGCAATGACAGCTGACGTACCCCCTGGCCCAGCCCGGATAGTCGGGCAAGGCGTTATAAAAATTGCGCAATTGTCCGGAAGGCCTATCCTTCCAGTTGCAGCAGCAAGTTCACGTTTCTACGTAACGCGAACGTGGAGCCGCATGACAATTAACTTTCCTTTTTCGAGGATCACTTTGCGCATTGGAGCCCCAATCTACATTCCAGCTGATGCAACTGAAACACAATTAGAGTTACTTCGTCTGCAGGTGCAAACTGGGCTTAACCAGGTGACTTTAAAAGCTTATGCTGACGTTGGTGCGAATCCTTTGCGAACTGAACCATTGAAAACAATTCCTTCCCGGGTATTACCCACAAACTTAAAGCTTATTGCCTATAAAACAGCGACACAACTATGTGCCATCATGGCTCCAATCATTCTCAAACATCGTGCTAAAAAAGGAAAGGAAGATGCTTCACGAAAGTCTGAAAAGTTAGGTGTCAGCACAATTAAAAGGCCAAACGGTGCTCTGACATGGATACATGCTGCCAGTGTCGGTGAAACTAATGCTATCTTACCTTTAATGGAAGGTTTGCATGCGCTTCACAATAATTCTAAGTTTTTATTAACGACGGGGACCGTAACCTCAGCGCAAATTGCACAGGAACGAATGTTTCAAGGAGACATTCATCAGTTTGCACCATTAGACACCCCTCAATTTATCACACGTTTTTTAGATCATTGGAAGCCAGAGCTTGCGATAATGACTGAATCTGAAATTTGGCCAAATATAATTTTATCATGTCATTCAAGAGGAATACCAGTTGCTGTTGTAAATGGGCGTATGTCAGAGCGCTCATATAGACGCTGGCGTAGGAATCAGAGTATTGCATTGCCTCTGTTCAGTAGATTACATCTAGTGCTTGCTCAGAATGAGCTCATGGCGCGTAAATTTCGTGAACTAGGAGCACATAATGTTCTAAATAGCGGTAATATTAAAATTGATGCTCCGAAACTTCCCGTTGATAAAATTATGTACGACAAACTCGCATCCACGTTAAGGGATCGACCTTTATGGGCTGCAGTCAGTACTCATCCAGGTGAGGATGAGAAAATTATTGCGGCTCACAATAGGCTCGCTATGAAGTTCACAGGCCTTTTGACAATAATAGCACCGCGACACCCCGAGCGCAGCGAGAAAATTCTTTCACTCGCGAAATCAGCTGATATTATCACGGTCTGTCGAACTCGCAATGAATATCCAGACCCAGATACAGGTCTTTACATTTTTGATTGCATTGGTGAATTAGGTCTTATTTACTCTTTGGTCCAAGTTGCATTCATTGGTGGATCTTTGGTCAAACGGGGAGGACAAAATCCTGTTGAAGCTGTGCGATTCGATACAGCTGTTATTACAGGACCTCATTACGGTAATTTCAGTGATACTTACAATGCGCTATTGAAGGTTGGTGGCGCCCTAGAAGTTACTAACGAATTAGAACTTGCAGATATTGTAAACCAGTTGTTATTAAATAAAAATTCACAACACAGAGATTGCGTTCGTGCAGCACAACTAGTAATTGAAGATTTGTCAGGAGGAATCGAGAAAACAATTTCTAATCTTAAGCTAATTATGCCAGAGAATCATAAAACACAGATTGAATGTAGACGACATGCCTTTTAAGGAACCTTCATGGTGGTACAATAGTAATAAAAATCTAGCAGCGCGTACACTTCAGCCTTTATCCAAAATATATGGTACCCTAAGTCAAAGGTATTTTCTGAAACTCGGTGCACACAAATCACCACTTCCTGTCATCTGCGTCGGAAATTTTACTGCAGGGGGTACAGGCAAAACACCACTTGCTATTTTGTTATCCAAAATAGTAAGAAAAGTTGGAGGTCAACCTGTATTTCTCTCGCGCGGATATAGATCACGTGTAACAACCCCTCACAAGGTATCTTTACTGGAAGATAAGGCACGAGACGTTGGCGACGAACCTCTAGTGCTCGCCAGACATGCTGAGGTAACCATTGCTCGTGATCGCTTAGCAGGTGCAAACTTTATTGAACACAATGAACTAGGTAACGTTATCATCATGGATGACGGTCTGCAGAATAGCAGTTTACATAAAGATCTAACTATTGCTGTTATCGACGGGAAACGTGGGATCGGAAATGGTTTAACAATGCCTGCTGGCCCGCTTCGAGCACCGATAGAAGCGCAACTTTTAATTCCTCATGTATTTGTGATCTACGGTAAACCATTGCCGAACACATTAAGCCTTGTAAAATCTTTACCTCAGCCCATTCTATACGCGACCTCTAAACCCGTCGGAGATTTATCATGGATTACACAAAAATCACTATTTGCTTTTTCTGGTATAGGCAATCCTGAGCGTTTCTATGACCTCCTGAAAATTTTGGGAGGACAGATCATAGAAAAGTATAGCTTCTCAGATCACCACTCATACACTGTAAAAGAAGCCAGACGTTTATTGCAAAAATCTAACCGGTTAAGTGCACAGCTTGTTACTACAGAAAAAGATATAGTGCGCTTTGATGCGCATCTATCAGAAGCCCATAACTCCGTGCGTAAAATAAGCAAAGTTTTACAAGTTCAGACCGATATGTCTCAAGCTAACACTACTTTTTTACAAGACCTTATAATTAAAGTCCTTCATCAAAGATAAGAATTACAAAAAAAGCTTATTATCCTGGCAATAACTTACTAGTAATCAAGCACTGTTAGAGTTCAGCTAAGGCCGTTCCAAATCAACCCAACTTTTAATGATTGATTTTTCACCAAGTTGGTTCGTAATGCCACTTCGTTATAGAAGTGTATGCTCCTTAAGAATACCAATATAACTAAGAAAAACTTTTTATTTTATTTATATGACCCATTTTGCGAAGAGGACTCACTGTTTCTTTACCATACAAATGTATGCATGATTTTGATTGCGGCAAAAAAGATTGCAACTGATAAATTTCTGAACCTAAAATATTTACCATTTCAACATCGACATATCTATCTGTATTACCAATTGGCCATCCCAAAATAGCACGTATGTGATTTTCAAATTGGTCTACAACACAAGCATCCATGGTCCAATGACCAGTGTTGTGAACACGTGGAGAGATCTCATTAACTAACAACTTAGCCTGCTTACCACACCTAACTACAAACAGCTCTACAGCAAGAATGCCTACATAATTCAGAGCGTTCGCAATTTTGCAAGCTATAGCTTTTGCTTCTAATCGGATATTATCGTCTATTGGAGCAGGTACAATAGAACGCTTTAAAATCCCTTTCTCATGAGTATTTGCTGGGATGTCATAAATCTTTTCTTTATACACTCTAGAAGTTAATGAGTTGAGTCCGCGAACCAAAATTACAGAAATTTCGTACTCAAAATCAACTTTTTTTTCTAGGATTGCTGGGCTGCCAGACAGCCTGCTGTAAGTGGCGGATAGTTCACTATTAGCTGTCAATTCCACCTGCCCTTTACCATCATACCCCAAAAACCGTGTTTTAAGGATAGATGGTGTTCCTATTCTCTGCACTGCAGCTAAAAAATCAGCTTCACTCGATACTGCCTGAAAAGCTGTGACGTTTACATCCAGAGACTTCAGAAACTTTTTTTCAGCCAACCGATCTTGAGAAATTTCTAGAGCATGTGCTGGCGGATAAACAGCATATTTTTTAGATAGATGCTTTACCGCTGGAAGTGAAATATTTTCAGACTCATATGTTATTACGTCGACACCGTTAGCAAATTCATCTAAATTAGCAAAATCTGTAAAGCACCCTTGTATCACGTTATCTGCAACACTAATGGCACACCCCTGACAGTTGCTACTATAAATGCGACACTTTACTCCTAGACGAGCGGCTGCAAGTACTAACATACGTCCTAACTGACCATCTCCTATAATACCAACTACAAGATTTTTGTCTAAATTCGAAGATGTATCTATTAAAGGGTATTGGGTAAGATCACGCTTTTTTAGCATAACAAGGTTCTTCTAAAACGGAATTAGTCTGTCTCCGACGCCAATTTAATAACTTATCTGCAAGTTCAGTATCTTCAACAGCAATAATCTGAGCGGCTAGTAGCGCAGCATTCACCGCTCCTGGTTGGCCTATCGCTAAGGTTCCGACAGGTGAACCAGCTGGCATTTGAACAATCGAGTATAAACTATCAAGCCCAGATAGATACCGACTTTCAATAGGAACTCCTAGCACGGGCAATGTTGTAATGGAAGCCACCATACCTGGTAGATGCGCTGCACCACCAGCACCTGCAATAATAACTTTTATTCCACGAGCCCGAGCTGTTTGCGCGAATTCAACCATCCTTGTAGGCGTCCGATGCGCCGATATAATACGTGTTTCGTAAAGAATGGAAAGTTCAGAACAAACATCCGCAGCAGATTGCATGGTCGGCCAATCTGTCTGGCTCCCCATAATAATGGATATAGGAAACTGTACAGAACTCATTCAATTACCCAATACATATAAGATTGTTTAAAAATTTTGATTTCAAAGGCATCGCAAGGTTCCACTAAAGATTTAGTAGCGATCAAGCAATAATATCAGGGCAAAGCCTATCTTCCAGATTCTCAATTGCAGTTTTCAGAGCAAATCTTTGTTTCTTAAGTCGCTTTACTTGTAATTGGTTTAGTCCATTTGCATTTTCGAGGAGTAAAACTATTTCCCCAAGGTTACTATGCTCTTCACGTAGCATATTCAAGCGAATATGTTCCATTTCAAAACGTTTACTATTATTTAACATAATTACACTTATAGACGTTATATATTCAATGCGAAATATTAGTGCTTTGTCACAGCAACATCTATCTAACAGATGTTTGCTAAGTTAATCCAAACACAAATTTTGATCAAACAAGCATTATCAATGTTTACATATCTTGTTTAATCTATGCTAAATTTATTAGTACTGGACAATATGTTGCACCTATGGCATTAAAAATGGTATAAAAAATTAAAGTTTTATTTATGTAAAGATGTTATATCACATTTTTATACTCACCCTTTAAAATATTGTATATGCTCATCCATAAATCTCAGCAACATCTTGTTTTAAGTTAGTTGGAGATCAACAGGCTGTAATGTGAAAAATTGAAAATCTAACACATAATAAAACGTTTAATAAACGAAATTAACAAAACTAACACCGGCTTACTCGGAAAATTCAACCCGTAAGTAGAATCGCTGCTAATAATTTTCGACCTAAATACATTTCTACATAACTTTATTTGTTAGTCTTATCATAATGTTGAGTGTTAACAGAGGACTGCTACATAACTTATGCCGTTCGTTCGTTGTAAGTTCTTACATTAAAAATAGAATTCAAGGTATATTTTACAAACAATAATATTGCTATTATAAATATTCTACTTTGCCATTTATTAATATCGAGATTGGTAGATTGCAGATCAGCCGTTATTACTCATTAGTGGTCTTGATACCTAGTTAATAATTAGCATTTACTGAATATCAAACTACGATAGTATATATTTTGAGTGTGTGCATATTTAAAAAAAGTATGAGTTTTCATGATAAAAATTATACATATGTTCATCCTAATGTGCTTAGGAGCTACACATTTTAGTTCTGGATTAAAAGCGGCACCAGCGATTTTACTTAGTGCAAATAATCAAACACCTAAATGTGCAACCTCCAGAAAGCTTTTAAGTTTTTTACGCATAGGTAATCCGTTACTTCATCCAAAATTTGAACCAATTTCTGTCCTTTACGAGAAATATGGAAAACAATATAAAATTCGCTGGGATTTTGCATTTTTCCAAATGATATTAGAAACTAATTATTTGAAATTCACTGGAGATGTACATTTGTCACAGAACAACTTTGCCGGTCTCGGAGCTACAGGTATGGGTGCTAGTGGCGAACGCTTTAACACCGTTTCTGACGGGGTTAGAGCTCACTTAGAACACCTACTTGTATATGCTGGTGTATATGTCAATGATCCCGTTGCAAACAGGACACGTAAAATACAATCGTGGAAAATTCTAGACGACTGGCGACGTTCCATCACAGGCCCAGTAACTTTCGGTGACATAGGCCTAAAATGGGCACCTTACAGCCGAAATTACACCAATAGTATAGTGTCTATAAGTAATCGCTACTATCAAGCTTACTGCAGAAATAGCAAGGCTAACGCGAGATAGTACATATAAAACAGACAAAGGTTATACTCTAATAGCTTCTTGAATTACAAACGTGTATATACTAAATAAAAAAATTACTGGTAATTTCATTTTAGACTTTTATTATTTACAACACTATATATCAAAATCTTTAGCGCATAATTAGTTGCATAAGAGAAATTTAATATAAGCGAAGCAAGTTTCAAACAATATTTATGATTATAATGCACCATTATGAAGTTAAAAAGAAAATTCAACGATTTAACTTTGCAAGTTCTAATATAGAATTAGATTTTTTATCAGCAAGTAAAATATAGATTGTTGAATCGGCCTACAACCAGACCAACTCCTAAAAAAGAGTACACCATATCAAGCTCAATTCTCTCAAATTAGCTTTCATCTTTTAAGAGGTATAATTCAGTGTTATTATATTTCAAAAGGCCAGTTTATTTCATAAAAAGAATAATGACTAAATGTCTAACTGTCTAAAGCATCAATCCCTGGCCTAGCTCTTAAAACAAAAAAGAATAGTATCGGAAACCTTACCAAAATTGAATACGACAATTTTTACTCATTTTACTATTGTTAAGTTTTACCTATCACTTCTCAAACACTCAGTATTAAGTTTCATATTAATACCATTCACGACTTTCAGATAATTAGATGGATAGATGTGTAAATCATGTTAGAGTCATCTGCGAATCAAAGCTCATGAACCCTTTTTCCTTAAGACAAAATAGAAGTTTTAATTAGTAGTTAATTCATCTCGTTGATTAGACTATCCAGTTCCTCTAAGTCATCAATCATACCAGAAATTACAGATAGCCCCTTATACCAGAACTCGGGCTGAGTCGCATCAAGTCCAAAAGATGCAAGCAGTTCACTGTGATGTTTAGCCCCGCCAATCGATAACAAGTCAAGATATTTATTCACGAAATTCGGATATGATTCTTCGTATAAAGCATAAAGAGAATTAACGAGACAATCCCCAAAAGCATAAGCATAAACATAAAACGGTGCTCTTATGAAATGACCGATGTAGGCCCAGAAAACTTCGTAGCCCGGGTTTAATTCAATGCTAGAACCCAAACTTTCAGCTTGAACACTCATCCAAAACTAGCTAATGCCTTCGCTTGTTAATTCGCCCTCACGACGAGCAATGTGAATTTTTCTCTCAAATTCATAGAACGCAACCTGACGCACGACAGTATTGAGCATGTCTTCGACCTTACCTGCGATTAAGGCCTTACGTGCTGTAAGATTATGAGTATCTTCCAGCAGTTTTTTGAATGTGAGCATTTCACCAAACACCGAAGCTGTTTCTGCCAAGGTTAAAGGTGTCTGGGAAAGTAACACGCCTTGTTTAGCTGCTAAAACCTGATGCACACCGTGTCCAAGTTCGTGGGCAAGTGTCATAACATCACGTGGACTACCAAGATAATTGAGTAGAATATATGGATGTACTGATGGTGTCGCCGGGTGCGAAAAAGCACCAGGAGCCTTACCAGGCCGCACGCTAGCATCAATCCAGTTTTTGTCGAAGAAGTGCTTAGCTATATCTGCCATTTGCGGTGCGAAATCAGCGTATGCGTTAAGAACAATTTCCTTAGCTTCTGACCATTTCATAAAACGCTCTGGATTAACCGTAAGAGGTGCGTTACGATCCCAATAAGGTATGCTTTGCTTACCAAGCCATTTTGCTTTCAACTTATAGTACCTATGAGAAAGTTTACCGTAACTTTCTCGCACGGCATGAACCAAAGCCTCAACCACAGGGCCTTCAACTCGATTTGCTAGATGACGGCTATCTGCGACATCCACAAAACCTCGCCATCGATCTGAGATCTCTTTGTCCTTAGTAAGTGTGTTAGTAATTAATGTAAAAGTTTGTATATTATCCTGAAATGTCCTCGACAGCGCTTCAGCGCCAGCTCTACGTTTCAATTCGTCCGACTCAAGTAACAAATTAAGTGTTGGCTCAAGACTTAATGTTTCTCCATTAACCTCAAATCGCATGGCAGAAAGGGTATCATCAAACAAGCGGTTCCATGCTTTAGCAGAAGTTAATGATTTTTCATTAAACAACAGCTCAAGCTTTTCTTCAAGCTGATAAGCTTTTTCCTTTCGAAGATCATCAAGCCATGGTTTAAAATATGCCAGTTCTTCGTATTGTAGAGCGACAGTAAGCTGCTGATCTGGAATTTGATTCAACTCTAGCTCAAAAAAAACAAACTTATTAAATATTTGCGTAAGCTGACTTTGCACATCACCAAAAAGCTTAGCATGCGCTGAGTTTTGCTGATCACCAGCATAATTTAAGAATGCAAAAGTTGAAATCCGGCCGAGAAGATCAGAAGCAGCTTCATAGTCTCGGATAGCATTTACAAGAAATGTGCCATCATAACCTTTTTCTAAAAGTTTACCCTTATATTTAACCTCAAATATTTCCGCATCAACCTGTGCCTGATTTAAAGCATTTTGCAACTCCAGACTGTCTGGCCCTGGGAATAAATCTGTTAGATCCCATCTTGGTATAGAACCAAGATCTAATGCTGTAATGGCTTGTGTTGTATTAGCCGACAAAAAAACACGTAGCTTTTGAGCAGCATTCGTGTACATTTTATTCTCCATCCAATCAGACCTAACTTGAGAGACGCAGTATACAAATTTAAGATTTAGCTCTACATCACTAACATAAAAAACTCTAAAACATCGAATTATATACTTCGAATTCTGGAGGGTTCTAAATATTACAGATACAACTTACTCCACGTACGAATGACAATACAAACCATAACTTTAGAGTGCTTTTATAGCTGTTATATTTGCGCTGAAGTTTAAATCAATGTGCTCTAGATGTGAGTTGGATCTATGCAACAAAGCACACGATAGGATAAAATATCACACCCGCGCTTAAATAGTTTTCATTATAATCTTAAACATAATAGCTTTGTACTAGCAGCTAGTACATCTGCTGATTAAGTTGAATCATCGGCTCAGTATTAATATTCCCTACGTAATAGTCTTAAAAGTGAATTGAAATCCTATTATAGCAATACACCTATAAAAAACACCATATAGAAAAAGGCTGTAAACAAAAATGCAACTTGTATAGATCAAGCGATAGATATTCTTCTCGACTCTGACAAACTCACCATATACTACTACACAATAAAGTAGTAAGCGCAGCAAAGTTTAAAGTGTTTTAGGAATTCATCAAAAGCCAAAGAAAACACCAGTTATCGTCGAAACAGTAAGAGCTAAATTAATTTAATTATGAACACTATTAGGATCCTCAATTAACGTTGTCATTAGCAAAGCAAACCACATTAAAAAATACGCGACAAAGCACAAAGTGAAATAGAGTTGCTCCGGCTCACCGCTAATAGCTACGGACCGAAGTTGGTTTCGGAAAATTCGATCAAGAGTTTTCTCTTTGGTTAAGTGAACTACATTTACACCTATACATGGGGAATCTGATTTATTATCGACAATTATTGCATTTCTGATATTATTAAAACTAAGTTTGATGTGCTCTAGAGAACTTCGGATACCGCGTTCTTACTCTTTACTTCCCCCGTGAGACAAACTCGAGAAATGTAGCATGTTTTCTTAATTCACCCTTAGTCACATCCCAAATTTTACAAATAGCGACCGACATTTAAAGTTAAAAAGTTGCAGAGCCAATTGCTCCGTTGCATTGCGTCTCTAAAAAAGTGCTCGATGT
>JABSQE010000128.1 GCA_013214245.1 Hyphomicrobiaceae bacterium | reverse complement strand
GCTGTAGGTGCCATGGTAGTTGCTGGACCGGAAGGTTTTGTAAAAAATGCTTACCGCAAGTTTAATATTAAATCAGCTGATATGACTGCTGGTGATGACTATGGAATGATGCGTGAAGTTTTGACACGAAGACTGAAGAGACTTGTAATAGAGGGAAATAAGAGAACACTAGAAGAGATCACAAATACTTCAGATGTCAGCAGTATACCAACAGATAATGATATCTTTCCAGACCGACCAGATCTTATTTTAGTGGATGGTGGTGCGGGTCAGCTAAGCGTTGTCACGAAAGTTGCTCAGGATGCTGGTATTCATGATATTCCTATCATTGGTGTTGCTAAAGGGCCAGATCGTGATGCAGGTCGTGAACACTTTTACATGCAAGGCATAGAACGCCCTATCATGCTAGAGTATCGTGATCCAGTTCTGTATTTTGTCCAGCGCTTACGTGATGAAGCTCACCGTTTTGCTATTGGTGCCCACAGGACTAAGCGCGCTAAAAAAATGTCAATCAATCCTCTAGATGACATCTCCGGTATTGGCCCAACGCGCAGGCGAGCGTTACTAAAACATTTCGGCTCTGCTAAGGCTGTTTCGCGGGCAGCAGTAGTTGATCTTACTGAAGTACCAGGTATTTCCTTTGATATGGCACAAAAGATCTACAACTTTTTTCATGAAAAATAAAAATATCCGGGTTCAGTTGTCAAATCTTCACGATCTTATCAGTTTTAAATGTAACATTGTAAAAGATAGTTGTTTCTCTGCTTTACGTTTTGTAAACATTCCAGCATCGTATATGTGACCGCGCTGGTAGTTATCTATGTAGTATGGCAAACACCTTGATTCTTGAATTTTTATTAATTGGATGGATGCTTTCTCTAGAGGGAATATAAGTGTTCTCCGTAAGTAACAAAGAAAACGTATTTTATCTGAGATTTTGCATAGCTTTAGATATCTGCGTAAAGAGACTGACCGGTGTTAAGTGATAAGCTCAAAGCTAGAAGCGCCGACCCAATCAGCGCTATTCATTTATCCTTATTAGTGAAGCAATAGTATTAACAGCTAAAAAAACTACTCACTTTCGTCCTCGCGACCAAGAACATTAAGAGAGCGACCATTTATGCCCATTAGTTCCAACTGTCGTATTAAAGCCTCTTCACGGCCATGCGTAACCCACACATCACTAGCATTAGTTTCACGTATTGTCTGAATTAATTCATACCAATCTGCGTGGTCTGAAATAATAAGTGGCAGTTCAACGCCGCGTTGACGAGCTCGCGCACGTATGCGCATCCAACCAGATGCAAGAACAATGAGCGGATTATTTAAGCGTTGAGACCACCGACTATTAAGCGCTGAAGGTGGACATAACACGATTTCACCTGCAAGCTTATCTTTGGTTGTCGAAACAAGATAATATCTTCCTAGATTAACACCAAGTTCGCAATATAGGTCGCACATTGATTTTAGCGCACCGTGAATCCAAATTGGGCGCTTATATCCAGCGTTACGTAGTAAAGTCATTATACGCTGACATTTGCCAAGACTATACACACCTATTAAATGTGTCCGTCTAGGCTCTGTCGCAACGGAATTAAGTAGACGCGTGATTTCTTTTTCAGCAGGCTCATGGCGGAACACAGGTAATCCGAATGTGGCTTCGGTCACGAATACATCACAAGGTATAATTTTGAAAGGGAGGCAGGTCGGATCAGCGACTCGTTTGTAATCACCTGAGATCACGACGCGTCGATCACGATAGTCAATAACAACCTGAGCGCTACCTAGTACATGCCCTGCAGGTGCAAGTTGAATTTCAACACTACCGACCCTATATCTTTCTTCATATTCTAATGGTATGTATGCTCCAGACGCGTTTCGTCCCATCCTTATCTGCATAATTCGAATTGTTTCAGGTGTCGCTATCACACAGCCATGTCCGGTCCGTGCATGGTCAGCGTGTCCGTGTGTGATCACACTTAGCTTAGCGGGACGATGAGGATCGATGTAAAATTGACCGGCGGAACAATATAAACCAGTAGTATTAGTGTAAAGCCATTGGTCAATTTGTAGATGTTGAATGAAAAACTCCTATCACAGGAATGAAAAACTAACTTTTGTAAAAATGCCTAATCATGATAAGAAATATCTTGCTTTTATAGTTTATATTCCTAATTGAGTTGAGTTTGCTATTTGTAATTTTTATGGTGAACAATTCAAACTTTTTCCGTAATTTAGCGATTTACAAAAAGTTCAATCTTCTGAATTATTATAATTGTTAGAAATATATCTCATAACCAAGCAACTTTTTGGTCACTACCCTTTTGTTATCGTAGCTGATTAATCTACTTGATTACTCAAGCTCTATGTTGCAGATACTGTAAGCCCATCATAAGTAGGTTCAACGCCACTGGGTAATTCTCGGCTTAAGGTGTCGTAATCAAGCTCAATGTTAAGGTGTGTCAAAATGGAACGTTTTGGCTTCAATATTTTGATCCATTCAAGTGCTTGCTCAACATTGAAATGATTAGGGTGAGCACGATATCGAAGTGCGTCTACAATCCAAACATCTAGTCCTGAGAGGGTGGTCTCTACTCCATCATAAAAGCCGCTTACATCCGGAGAATATGCTAGATTACCAATACGATAAGCAAGCGAGTTGATCTTTCCATGGCGCTGTAGAATAGGTGTAACTTGTACGAAGCCTGCATTACCTTTAACTACAAATGGTTCAGGTGAAGAAATAGAATTAGCCTTGAGTATCGGTGGATATTCTCTAACATTGCTATCATCAAAACAATACCCAAAGCGTTGTCTTAGGCTATTACATGTTGACTCGTCAGCCCACATTTGAATTATCGTTTGCATACGGTAGGCTAAAAATCGCAAATCGTCTATTCCATGCGTATGATCAGCATGATCATGTGTGAACAATACGGCGTCAACCTTGTCTATACTTAGCGTGAGCATTTGTGTACGAATGTCTGGACCAGCATCAATAAGTATAGAAGTAGTGCGACCATGCATATCTAATTTTTCGATCAAAGCTGCACATCTTCGACGATGGTTCTTAGGATTATGCTGGTCGCAAGCCCCCCAATCATGGCCGATCCTGGGGACGCCACCTGAAGCTCCACAACCAAGGATGGTACATCGTAGTGTCATGCTACTGAGACCTTTTTGCAAGATGACGCGGAACTTTTTGAAATAAGCGAAAAAAGTTATTAGTAGTCGCGTTGGCAATTTCCTCAAAGGAAAGCCCTTTAACTTCTGCTAGCACTTGGGCTGTATGATTAATAAACGCCGGTTCATTAGTTTTACCACGATGCGGAGTAGGAGTAAGATATGGAGCGTCACTCTCGATCAGCAATTTATTGATCGGTATCTGCGTAGCAGCTACACGTAGTTTATCTGAATTTTTAAATGTTATGATACCTGTAAAAGAAATGTAAAAGCCTAAGTCTAGTGCGCACAGGGCAAGCTTCTGACTGCCTGTAAAACAATGCAAAATAGCTTTGAAGGGTCCTTTTGCATATTCTTCTTGTAATATGCAGATGGCACGTTGATCCGCATCGCGAATGTGCATTTCGATAGGCAAGCCAGTTTTACGCGCAGCAGCAATATGTTGACGAAAACTACTTTCTTGACTTTCAGGTGAGCTTTTAGCGTTAAACATGTCAAGTCCCGATTCGCCAATAGCAACAACCTTAGGGTGCTGACTAAGTGTGATAATTTCAGAGAGTGAAATTCCAAGTTCTTCTTCAGCATACTGAGGATGTGTACCAACTGAACAAAACACATTTTCATGCTCGTCTACGATTTCTAAAAGCACGCCGAGATTATTAATTTGGGTCGAGATCGTAACGATAACGCCCACTCCTGCGTTTTTAGCACGGGTGATAATTTGGTCACGTTGGTTTAAAATTTGCGGAGAATCAAGATGGCAATGATGATCAATAAGCATGTTAATCTAGTCTTTTCGTTCCTCAGAGGGTATGTAACGTGGAAATACGCCATAAGGTTTAGGAAGAATTGTTCCAGATTTTAATCGTCCTTTAGAGCCAAGCGCTACAAACGAGCGTTGATTTTTTGGGATAGCCAGTAAATCAAGTAATTTCGATGCCCCGAGCGGGACTACAGGCTGCACCAAGATGGCAACTTGCCGCACAACTTCAGCTGTAGTGTAGAGGATGGTGTGCATTCTTTTCGGGTCTGTCCTGAATTTGATCCATGGCTCCTCACCAGCAAAATAGCGATTAGCATCAGCGACAACCTCCCAAACCACATCGAGATACTGTTTAATCGCTAGTTGATTCATAGCTTGATGTGCTTTTTGGTAAACGTTATCTGCTGCATCTAAAATAGCTTGATCTTCTGGTTTGAGTCTGGTTGGTTCTGGTACAGCTGCCGCGCAGTTCTTGGCGATCATTGAAAGAGAGCGCTGAGCCAAATTGCCAATATCGTTAGCCAAATCCGCATTTATTCGACTTTTTATTAAATCTGGCGAATAATTACCATCTTGACCAAATGTCACCTCGCGTAAAAAATAATAACGAGTCTGGTCAACGCCAAACTCATGTATCAAGTTGAAAGGATTCACTGTGTTTCCTATAGACTTTGACATCTTCTCCCCCTTGTTAAGCATAAAGCCATGGGCAAAAATGCGTTTAGGAGGAGGTAGACCCGCAGACATCAGAAAAGCCGGCCAATACACAGCATGAAAGCGCAAAATGTCTTTACCTATTATGTGAAGATTAGCCGGCCAAAAATTCCAGGTTGGTGCTTTTTCATCTGGAAAACCTAATGCTGTTAGGTAATTAGTAAGAGCATCTACCCAAACGTACATCACATGATCAGGCGCATTTGGTACTGGTATGCCCCAGTCCAAGGAATTACGAGATATAGATAAATCTTGCAAACCACTTTTAACAAAACTAAGCACTTCATTGCGCCGCTCAAGCGGAAGAATGAAATCTAAGTTAGCGTTGT
>JABSQE010000127.1 GCA_013214245.1 Hyphomicrobiaceae bacterium | reverse complement strand
CACATTGTTATTACAATAAAACAACCATCAAATGAGGTCGACTTATCTAATCCACCCTTCCAGAGGAATAGTGAAAAAACGCGACCGCATAACCAGACGTTAAGGCTTATGAGGTAACAAATTACCAACTAAAGTTTGTAATACTTCAATATGAAATTTCATAGTATTGGCAGAGTCAGAAGGAGCGGTTAGTTTGCACCCTGAAGACATGCCGAAGCGGCTAAGGATTTCTATAAGATACCAAAACGGGTAATCAATTTTCACCGCTATCACAAACCTACTAACCATTAAAACCAGGATCCGGTGAAAAATATTTTTTATATTTGTCTCCCTCAAACTTAAATTTATCCGCATCAGGAAGTGCGTTCTTCTTAACTGTAATGTTCGGCCACTCCTCAGAAAACTTTCGGTTTAACTCTAACCAGTTTTCCGCACCATCATCAGTATCGGCTTGTATAGCGTCGATGGGACATTCTGGCTCGCAAACACCACAGTCAATGCACTCCTCAGGATTTATGACGAGCATATTTTTGCCCTCATAAAAGCAGTCAACAGGACACACTTCAACACAATCTGTGAATTTGCATTTTATGCACTTATCATTTACTACAAACGTCATACGTATTCCATGTTAATGTAAATTTAGGCTTCGCCACACAGATGAAGTAACAATGTGTGTTCAGAACATTAGTAGCTGACTAAATAGCCTTAACAAAGTTATAAACGCTATCTTGCACCAAATTGCGCTCGTTCAATGCAGAGTTAAAACTTCATACCTCCGACATAAATAACTTTAAGCCGCAGCTATAGAGCCGGACCCAAACACCAACCAGGCTTGAGAAAGCTAATATTTTGTGAAGAATGACGCAAATTATAAACATCTTACATAGCACAGCTAATGTCTCTTTGCGGGA
This sequence comes from Hyphomicrobiaceae bacterium, assembly GCA_013214245.1. Taxonomy (GTDB): domain Bacteria; phylum Pseudomonadota; class Alphaproteobacteria; order Rhizobiales; family Hyphomicrobiaceae; genus Tectiglobus; species Tectiglobus profundi. The sequence goes on along the minus strand of JABSQE010000127.1, from coordinate 1,047 downwards.
CATCAACACCTAAATCTTATGTATTTAGGATCAACAAGGCGAGAAGGATACTCTAAACATAAAGCTTGGGATGTAGAACAAGAATCTACAGATATAGCAATTTAGTAATAACAGATAATATCTTTTAATTCAAATTATTTATTTTGTGCTAGGTTTTATTATCCTGATCATTTAACGTGTTACGCAACTCGCTCAACGCAGCGAAAGGTGAATCTGGATCAAAATAGCTATTCTTTTTTTTATGTAATGAGGAGCGATCGTGTGTTTTATAGCTTCGTAGCTGTGTTCCTTTGTTCACACGCCTGCGGTTTTCGTGTTTTCGTTTGTTTTTCAGATCCTGTTCACTAGAGGGGCAACTTGCGTTAGTAGTTTTAGCGAAGCTTGGATGCCTTGATTTATTAGCATACTCACTATGTACTGGAGTCGAATTAGCTTTTTTTAGATCAGATCCCAGATTTTGATCTAATCTGCCGTGATACTGATTTTTGCGTCGTCCCCTTTTTTGCAAGTCATTACGGCGTTTTGGGCGCCAGACTTCAATGTAAACTTCATCAACTTCAACATGAGGTAACTTAACGTTAGAAGCAAAACAACTTTTCCTTAGCATTTCTGAGTTCACGGTTCTTGACTTAGTTTCATTAAGCATCTTTCTGCATGATCTTTCATCCATTTTCATCTCAGTTTTTGGATGTGATTTCTTTAATCTTTCAGTCTCATTGTTTGTGCAGTTTACAATGTGGGTAGTAGGCTCACTCTGAGATCTTAAGACTGTAGATTGCAGGGTATTGTTGAATCTATAGGATATTTCTTGGTCAGTTTGCTCTACCGGCATTATCGATGGGCGCAGTATAGAGTCTGTGTCAAATGACGATGATACATCATTCTCGATTCTGCGACTTGTTTTAGCGATGTGGATCTTGTTATCAAATTCATCAACATGTTTAGGATTATTGCGCGCATGAAGTAGAGAATTCCAGATTTCGGAACTGATGTGCCTCTGTATTTGTTTGCGTTCATAACGAAAGCCTAAGGCTTGTAAGACTTCCT
>JABSQE010000126.1 GCA_013214245.1 Hyphomicrobiaceae bacterium | reverse complement strand
CGTCCCACCAAGACCGAACATACCGTGTTCTATCTCGCTGACAAAGCTAGTATCGCACGTACGTAGCTCTTGTGGAACAAGCAAAAGTTGTTCAGCTGTGGGCGCAGCAAAAACCCAATTAAAAATTGGTAAAAGTAATAGCCTCGCTAGGATCCTACGTCTGGCGTAATCCAACCTAGTTTGAGCAATAAGGCTACGTTCCATTATTGTGAGCGATGTCATAAGAATCTAAAGCCCAAGATACTCAAAATTGAATTGTTATAATTGATGTCAAATTAGGATGACTTGTTTTATTGCCTTTTTATAATATACCATAGCTAAGAAATTTAGCAATTTCATTACTAATTCAATTTTTCAAATGTACTAATCTAGTATGGATTCTTGCTGTATATTTTGTCAAAACTCCGCATTAATAAAAAGACTTTGTTGAGGAATAATTAGGTCAATACTCTCCTTATACTGGGTATTGGATTACGCTTAAAATTCTAGATTCAAACTCGTTACTTACAAAAAATTTAAAGAATATAGATGTAATTAGACTTTCAAACCAATACCTGTTTATTATAAAAAGTATTCAATTTCATTATATTCTTCAAATTAGAATTGTTAGGTCAATCTCACGAAAAATATTCGGCTAATTACTGTCACATCTGTCTGTATCGCCAATGATGCATTTTACAACATTGCTTCTTTTGGTGTATTTTGAGTTCAAGTGTAAGAAAGACATGCTTAGCCATACGAAAATCGCTAATCAAGATCTAGAAAATTGTTTTTTGTTAAAGTGCTATTGTTAATTGTTGCGTTAAGTACCCTTATAACATTGAACGCTACTAATGGATGATGCAATGAACAGCGTCTTGTATATATCGAAATTCGTCATATTATATTTTGTTATAGCCATCATTGCTCTGATAAGTTTTACCACAAAATCTGCGCTGCCTATAGAGAGGATTGACTGGGCAAACCTTGTACCTGCAATGCCACCGATCATAGATCCCCTCAATGGTTTGACACAAGATCAGCGTTTCGATATCGAAACTATTAGTTGGGCGCGAAGTCTCAAAGGTAAAGACATTGAACTAGTGCAGAACCAACAAGGCATTAAAGATGCTAAGATCTATGAAGAACGGTTTAAAAGAGCAGGTATAGATGTAGACAAGATATTAATAAGGTATAAAGACTGGATTAAAGAGGTAGAAGCTCGACAAAAACTTATAAATAAAAATTTAGATGGTAAAGAAATTCGTATGCCAGGGTATTTACTACCACTGGAGTTTTCTGAAGATGGTGAAACAGATTTTCTACTTGTCCCATATGTTGGAGCCTGTATTCATGTACCCCCTCCTCCTGCAAATCAGATTGTTTTCGTAAGACTATCCAGTAAGTTTAGAGTCACAGACCTTTACACAGCTGTTTGGATCACGGGAATTATGAAAACTAAGCCGTCTAATAAAGTTCTTTATTTCGTGGATGGCAGTGCTGATATATCTATAGGATACTACCTAAATGGTACAACGGTCGTATCATACAAGGAGCGCTGAACTGTAATTTTTTATGGGTATAAATCAGCCTCAAATTTTCAATTATAACATCCGAATGCAACGCTGTAATCTATCTAATAGATCAAGCACGTCTTATAGGTCGGAGAAGAAAGTCTGGTGTCGAATCTTTTGTGAAATAGTTTTTACTGTAATATTGTGATACGTTTTCGTGAGTATGCTTAAGACTAGATGATTTACTAGCTTTGAAAGATGACGAATTTTTATCATTCTTAACGGCCTGAGACCACTGATTTGATTCAACCATCCGGCCTGCACTATGATTCTTATAACAGTATTCTAAACCATACCGACCATCAGATCTGCAGCTCACACGATCTGATTGTTTGGCGCGTCCACGATTACACTTTCTCTTGCTTAAATATTGAACACCTTGCTTTTTTGGAGCTACTCCATCCCAAGTTACACTATGCCCTGTAATTCTTTCTATTTGTTCAATTAGATGCAATTCACCAGCAGTTACGAGAGTCTCTGCGAACCCTGTTCGACCTGCTCGACCTGTTCTACCTATTCTATGAATGTAATCATCAGCAGCCCATGGAACGTCAAAGTTAAATACGTGACTAACCTGTGGAATATCAAGGCCACGTGCTGCTACATCACTTGCAGCTAATATAGCTACTTCACCTTTTCGAAACTTATCTAAAGTAGCCGTTCTAGAAGTCTGATCCATGTCACCGTGCAGTGAGCCTGCATTAAAACCATGTTTAAGAAGTGATTTGTGTAAAATTACGACATCACGTTTCCTATTGCAAAATACAATAGCATTTTTCACTTTTTTATCACGTATTATTTGTCTAAGCACCCCTCGTTTAGCCCAATCACTACTTTCTTCGCATAACCTGAAAGTTTGAGTTATGGTGTTTGCAGCTGTTGCAGGTCTAGAGACCTCAATACGCACTGGATTATTAAGGAATTGATCTATCAAAAACTTAATTTCAGGTGGCATAGTCGCGGAGAAGAACAGAGTTTGTCGCCGTGGTGGCAACAATCTGCAAATTTTATCAATGAAAGGTATAAACCCCATGTCTAACATGCGGTCAGCTTCATCTATAACTAAAATTTCAACGCCATTTAGCAAAAGCTTCCCCCGTTGGAAATGATCGATGAGACGCCCGGGAGTAGCAATTAGCACATCCACACCTTTATCTAATTTTTTGTATTGTTCCTCAAAAGAAACCCCTCCTATAAGGAGCGCAATGTTCAGTTTATGGTTCGTACAGTACTTCTCAAAAGCCTGTTCAACTTGAGTAGCTAATTCTCGGGTTGGAGCTAGAATGAGTGAACGCGGCATTCTTGCGCGTGCCCTACCTATTTCAAGCCTCATGATCATAGGTAAAGCAAAAGATGCCGTTTTTCCCGTTCCCGTCTGTGCTAAACCGAGTATGTCGAGCCCTTGTATAACCGATGGTATAGCCTCAACCTGTATGGGTGTAGGTTTAGAATATCCGGCGGATATAACAGCAGACTGCAATTTGTCGCTAAGTCCAAGCTCTGCAAAAGTTGTAATATTCAAAAATGTACTTTCCACATATATGTATATAAACGCTTTACAAACAAATATTTTAACAAAGATTTAGAAAATTGGATAGCCAAACTAATTAACGTTATTAGACCATGCAGAAAAACACTACCGTAATACTGTGATAACCCTCAAAACGAGTTGAGAATGAAGCCTAACAAGCTAATAATAGTAACTTCACTAGCACAAGATAAATCAATACTTTCGATTCTGAAATATTGTTCTATTAAACTTTAGGAAAAAACACTTTATCTCTAGAGTGTCAAGCCGCTACAAATAAAAACCTAGCTTATAAAGTTAATAATTTACAATCAGCACAATTATGACTAAATAAGCACTGTAACCATAATAAAAATACTACTGAATAACAATAACTTGTGCATGCAACCTTTTCTAGAATAAGCACTATCAAACTTAGCGAAAAAAGCCAAAGATGAAGTGCTAGTATAATAACTGCTTAGTGCAGTTATGTAACCTAAATCAGTAAAATCTTACTTCTGAATATAAAGTAGGTAATGATAGTTCGAATTTGTAAAAAAATGATCCAGAAAATGTTTTAAATTTTCTGATACAGCCTAACTCATAGTATACAATAATTTTTCCCGATACTTAAGAACTCGACTACTACTAAAGAAGCCGTTACATTACATTCTTGCATTCAAAGCATAAACCTAAAATTAAATTGCTTGAAAATTATGACCTAAACTTTCGTTACTTATCATGCCGAGTGCGTGCAAATAGGTAGCGAGCAGAGCTTCCTCCTCGTCACGATCATCTTTTGATTTTTTTCTAAGCTTCAAAATTTCACGTATTATTTTTAAATCAAAACCTTCTGCTTTAGCTTCGGCAAGCTTATCGCGAATATTATCAGAAATCTCTTTTTTTTCTTCCTCTAATCGCTCGATTTGTTCTATAAATTGACGAAGTTGTACTTGTGTCGAACCATGAAGAGCTGTCATTATCTTGCCTTTGTAAAGTAGTATTAAAAACGAAGAGAGTTTTCTCTAAATACAAGCTTATTTAAATCATATAACTAAATAAATTTAAATATTACCAGTAATGAGTGTGAATTTACAATTTTTTTTATTTTTTAGTAACAATATAATTAAATGATTAATTTTTTATTAAAAAATTAATTCTGTAAATTAATATATACTTTTTTGTCATCATAAGATTTTAATTATTTGAAAATTACACTCACATTCTACTTGTGCTAAGGGATACAAATCAAGTCTTCACCTTAAAAAAACAATCTAGTTGAGTTTACTGCCAAAGCGGAATACATATGAAAAATGTTATTTATTGAAAAGCTTATAGCAACTGAACTAAATATCGGTGAGAAACAAGTTGTAGCAACAATAGAGCTACTAAAGCAGGGTGTGACTATACCATTTATTGCTCGGTATCGGAAAGAGAAAACCGGCAGCCTTGACGATACGCAGCTTCGTATTCTTGAGCGAAGGCTCAAATATCTGCAATGTTTAGCTGAACGTAAAGCTACAATCCTAAAATCAATTCGCAACCAAGGCAAACTTTCTGAAAATTTGAAGAAGTCTATTTTAGCAACAGAAGACAGTAGAAGTCTTGAAGAAATATATGCTCCATTTAAACAAAAAAGACACACTAAAGCACAAATTGCAAGAAAAGCGGGACTTGAAAGTTTGGCTAACTCTCTGCTGAATAATCCGAATCTCGTTCCTTTGGAGAAGGCTAAGCAATATTGTAACACAAATGCGTCAACTTCCGAGATACATGCAGCTTTAGATGGAGCACGTTCAATTCTTATTGAAAATATTTGTGAAGATCCACTACTAGTAAATCAGTTGCGTGAATTGCTGTGGCGCAATGGCTTTATATCAGCCAAACTGTCCAAAGCTAATCTGGAAAGCTCCTTGAAATATAAAGACTATTTTAATTTTCGCCAGACTCTAAATAGCGTGCCTTCTCATCGAGCTTTGGCGCTATTTCGTGGACGAAGAGATGGTATACTTGCCCTGTCTATTGATGTTGATCTGCCTCAAGGCTGGATGCAACACCCATTCATTGATTTAATTATGTCGCATTTCGGTATAACAGATCATCAAAGAGCTGCTGACAAGTGGCTTATACAAACAACTGAAGCAGCATGGAAAAAAAAACTGCATCCATCATTGACAACAAGTTTATTATCACGATTAAAAGAGCAGTCTGACATGGCTGCTATAAAAATATTCAGATCCAATCTCAGAGAGATACTCCTTGCTGCACCAGCAGGTCCGCGAACGACTATGGGTTTGGACCCAGGACTAAAAACTGGAGTAAAAGTTGCTATCGTGAGTAACGCTGGAAAAATTCTTGATACTCATATAGTTTACCCACATGCTCCTTATCATAAATGGCATGATTCAATCGAAAAGTTATCAAAATTATGTATAATACACGATGTAGAATTTATCGCAATTGGTAATGGCACAGCTAGTCGTGAGACGGATAGGTTGGTAGTTGATCTAATCAACTCAGGGTCGAATATAAGAGCTACTAAGGTTGTAGTTTCAGAAGCAGGCGCGTCGGTCTATTCTGCTTCACAACTGGCAGCTGACGAATTTCCTAGCCTTGATGTCTCCCTCCGGGGTGCTGTATCAATTGCTCGTCGTCTACAGGACCCTCTTTCAGAGCTTGTGAAAATAGCACCTAAATCTATTGGTGTAGGTCAGTATCAGCATGACGTTAACCAGAATGAGCTTGCACAATCTTTAGTATCAGTAGTGCAAGACTGCGTTAACTCCGTAGGTGTTGATATCAATACTGCATCAGAGACTTTGCTCACTTATGTCGCTGGTCTTAATGCAACCATTGCGCGCAATATAATTAACTATCGAGATGAAAATGGACCGTTCAAAGATCGCAATGAAATAAAAAAAGTGCCACGTATTGGCCCAAAAGTATTTGAACAGGCTGCGGGTTTTTTACGCATTATGAATGGAATTAATGTACTTGATGCTTCCGCTGTTCATCCAGAAGCCTACGGTGTTGTCGAAAAAATTGCCCGCGCTACTAATAGACCTGTCCGATCAATTATTGGCGATGTACCTTTTCTAAGGACACTAAATCCATCAAACTTTGTAGGAGACCACTTTGGGTTACCAACATTGTGCGATATCGTTAAGGAACTAGAAAAACCAGGTCGTGATCCACGACCTGAATTTAAAATAGTGAAATTCACTGACGGTGTTGAGAACATATCAGATTTGCAGGAGGGTATGCTACTTGAAGGGGTCATAACAAACGTAACAGCATTTGGTGCTTTCGTTGATATTGGTATCCATCAGGGGGGTCTCGTGCATGTATCCGAATTGTCTGACACATTCACTAGAGACCCACGAGAGATCGTCAAAACAGGAGATATCGTTAAGGTTATAGTAAAAAAGATAGATATCGAACGCAAAAGGGTTGCTTTATCAATGAAATCTAATTCAATATAAGCGAAATTTTCTAATTAGTAATGAAAGCATTCTATATTATTATTAGGATAGTAAACATATCTACGATCAAAGACATTGTGTATAGGGCTTATAGATGCAGCTCTAAGTCGCATAGAGAAAACAACTTGACGATTAGTAACTAAGTAAGCATTTGGTGATTTTAAAGTTTAGCTTTGCATATATGCAATCATATACAGTTCATAATGGTAATGAAAAAGCAAAGTTTAAATTAAATAAATTGGCATGACCGTCTAGGACAGCTGCTATTAAGAGCGATGTTAGCCTATAACTACGTTGTGCCTTATACTATAGAAGGCAAAACTCAATGAATGAATTTGATGGCGTTATTCCAACGCTTCGTGACGCTATGATCTCGCGAGATTATAATAGCATGACCCCGGTGCAAAAAGCTGTGCTTGTACCAGAGTTAGGTAACAGAGATCTTCTAGTTTCAGCACAGACTGGCTCAGGTAAAACAGTTGCATTTGGACTTGCAATTTCAGAGACTCTACTCGGTGATAACGAATCATTCTCGAAAGCAACATCTCCGTTAGCGCTAATCGTGGCGCCCACTAGAGAGCTAGCGCTGCAGATTAAGAGAGAGCTAAATTGGCTTTATGCGAAAACTGGTGCTACCATCGGATCTTGTGTAGGCGGCATGGATATGCGGATGGAGAGGCGCCTCTTAGAGAAAGGAACGCACATAGTTGTGGGAACACCAGGACGCTTAAAAGATCATATTCAGCGTTGTTCTCTCAATATTGCAGATATTAATGCGATAGTATTAGATGAAGCTGATGAAATGCTCGACCTTGGTTTCCGTGAAGACCTAGAGTTTATTTTAGCTGCGACCCCAGACAACAGACGTACCTTACTATTTTCCGCTACAGTGTCATCAGAAATTGCACAACTTGCACGAAGGTATCAACGAGAAGCTGTACGCATTTCAACAGCGGCAGATAAAGAGCAGCACAGTGACATAGAATATCGAGCGCTCGTAACCTCCCCAAGCGATCGTGAAAATGCTATTGTTAATATCCTGCGTTTCTATGAAGCTCAAAATAGTATTATATTTTGCGCAACGCGTGCAACTGTAAACCATATAACTTCCCGCTTCAGGAATAGAGGGTTTTCTGTAGTAGCTCTATCTGGTGAGCTAACACAAACAGAACGCTCTCATGCTTTACAAGCTATGCGCGACGGTCGTGCACGAATTTGTGTTGCAACAGATGTAGCTGCCCGAGGGATTGATCTTCCAAATCTTGAGTTAGTAATTCATGCAGACTTACCTACGAATACAGAGACACTTTTACATCGTAGCGGGCGTACAGGTCGAGCTGGACGTAAAGGTGTAAGTATCGTGGTTGTTCCGCGAAATAAACATCGTGTTGCGGAACGTTTACTGTCAAATACAAAAATATCAGCGACATGGGGACGTCCCCCTTCAGCTCAAGAAGTTATGGAGCGCGACAATGCTCGCTTACTGGCCCATAAATCGTTTGAGAAAGATCCACTAAACATTGATGATGATCTAATTAAACAACTGATGTCTAAATATAGCGCAGAACAAATCGCTAGAGCTTTTGTATCCACTGTGCGTCAAGGACAGTCATCTCCGGAAGAGTTACATGAGGTAGACTTACCAGAAAAGCGAAGTCGCAGACTAAGAGAAAACTTTGTAAGAAGTGTGTGGTTTTCACTTTCTGTAGGACGCAAGCATAATGCAGAGCCCGGTTGGCTGTTGCCGTTATTATGCAAAATCGGTCAACTATCTAGATCTGATATTGGAGCAATAAGAATACAGCAAGATGAGACTTTTGTAGAAATTGATGCCACTAGTGCGGATACATTTTTTACTAATCTTGGACCTAGCAAAACTCTACAAAAAAATATTCAAGTAAGGCGCCTTTTATCTGTTCCAGATTTCATAAGAGATAAGCCGCGCAGGCGTAACATTTCTGAAACTTCACGAAACATATCAAAACGCAAACCTCGGTCTGAAACAAAATCTTCAGCAGAGACATTAAATGATAAATCACTTAGTGTAAAACCCAGCCCTACGAAACGTAATTCAAAGCCTCGTAAGATTAAAAGGAAGCCAGATTATGTTGCAAGCGTAGCCCTCGCTAAATAAAAAAACTGTAACTAAATTCCACTTATTCTATAAAGAGTAATAGCTGGCTAAAAATGTCATCATGAGTTAGCCAGCTTTCTAGTCTAGAATTTACAATATTAAGTAAAACTTCAATGGTATCCGAACATGTAAATACTAACAATTTTATTGACTTAAGTAACATTTTCTTGCACACGTTTTTATGCTTATCAATTTCTAGATTGACCTCGTATCTTAGCAGAAATGTTTTTAGTATCAATTCTAATAAAAATTGAGATTAGAGCATGTTCACCACCAAGTTAGTTACTGCTAACTCCTAGAAGCTTCAATAAAAAGTCAAAAAATTAAATTACTGAAAGTGAATAAACTGTTAAATTTACTCACTGTTAGAAATTCGGAAGTCCGTTGTAATTTAGAGCTTCTAAATATAACTTTAGCCCACAAAAAGATTTATACTTCATAATGTACTAAACTTTAAAGAATAGTTATTATTATTAATAATTAGTGATAAAAAAAGTTATCATAACTGTAAGTGAAAGAAAGTAAATGTGAATTTTTCACATAAAACAGACTTTGAAGGAAGCATCCTTCATATCAAGACATGCAACCTGAATCCCTAGTTGATTTAAAGCTTGTTTACAGTGAAATACTACTCTGCTTCGTTAATCTCCATTACAGTTTTCAGAAGGGAATTACTCTATTGTCAGAGTGATATATTTACATAAAGATAGTAAAGCCAAAATGTTATATAATTTTAACCTGAAGAATGAGCGAGTTAATAATCAGTACAAGATAAAAAAACTTGAAGCATGTTTCATGATAGAATCTATCTAAGAAAACATTTTAAAATTAAACAGGTCAAGATTAGAATTCTAAAATACCTACTATAAAGCTTTTTTGGACAGAAATAAAAATTGGCCAAGGACGTAAATACAAAGCTAACGTAGAAATAATAAATAATCTTTAGTAGTCCATATTTTTATGTTTTAATTATCTAATTGTTCTGCCATCTATATAAAATAGTATAGGTACTAGGACATTCTTCTAAGTCCTTTTTTCATGATCATTCCAGACGTAGTCTATGTTGGCTAAAAAAGATACTAAAACTTAAAAGACACACTATAAAACATGACCAATTATCTAAAATTACCATAACTTAGGTTAGTAATTCTCTTGACGATTCAATGTGTTTCAAAACATTAACGTTTTATAAGCGCACTCTGTGACTGCAGCACAATACTTAAGCTTATCTTGTATGGCTATTCTGCGCTCTTATGAGATACCTTAGGTAAGTTTAACCTATAGTTACCCTTAGATCAGAATTAGGTTTAATTCTTCTAACGCGAATTCTCTTTAAACGCTCAGCTATAAGAAATGCTAATTCAAGAGCTTGGTCAGCATTTAAACGCGGATCACAATGTGTATGATAACGATTGTGTAAATCTTTTTCTGTTATTGAACAGGCCCCTCCCGTGCACTCTGTAACGTCTTTACCAGTCATTTCAACATGAATACCGCCAGCATGAGTTCCTTCATTTGCATGCACGTCAAAGAAAGTATTAACTTCATTTAGAATTCGCTCGAAGGGTCGTGTTTTATAGCCAGTTTGCGATGTTAGAGTATTCCCATGCATAGGATCACACGACCATATTACCTTTCTAGCTTCTGCTTTTACTGCGCGGATCAATTTTGGGAGACAAGCTCCAACCTTATCGTCTCCAAAGCGACAAATAAGAGTAAGTCTACCTGGTTCGTTTTCTGGATTTAGAACAGAAATAAGTTTAATTAGAACATCTGGCTCCATACTTGGACCGCATTTCAAACCAATAGGATTTTTTATACCACGACAGTATTCTACGTGCGCATGATCCAGTTGGCGGGTCCGATCTCCAATCCAAACAAAATGTCCAGATGTAGAGTAGTAATCACCTGAGATAGAATCGACGCGTGTCAAAGCTTGTTCATATCCCAATAGGAGTGCCTCGTGGCTAGTATAAAATGGAACTTGGCCCAAGACCTCTGATTTATTCGATGTAAGCCCGCAAGCATTAATAAAATCTAAAGCTTCAGTAATCCGATCGGCCAACTCTTGATAACGATAACCCTGTGGACTATCAGCAAGAAAACTGAGTGTCCATTGGTGCACTCGATCTAAATCAGCGAAACCACCAGT
>JABSQE010000125.1 GCA_013214245.1 Hyphomicrobiaceae bacterium | reverse complement strand
GCTGACGACAAAAGTTTAGATGAAGAAAGCGTAAATAAAAAGTCTTCAAGCGCCCTTAGCATTTATTGTATCAATCTAAACAAGAAAGCGCTGGATGATAAAATCGATCCTTTAATTGGACGCGAACGAGAAGTTTCACGTACCATACAGATTCTTTGTAGACGTCGAAAAAATAATCCTCTACTTGTTGGAGAGCCTGGCGTTGGAAAAACAGCGATTGCGGAAGGCTTGGCTCGAAAGATTGTTAAGCGTGAAGTTCCAGAAGTCTTGAGTGACAGTACAATATTTACACTTGATATGGGTACTTTACTTGCGGGCACACGTTATCGTGGTGACTTTGAAGAGCGCTTAAAAGCAGTAATGAAAGATGTTGAAAAATTCACAGGCGCTATTCTGTTTATTGATGAGATCCATACTATAATCGGGGCAGGAGCTACTTCTGGTGGAGCAATGGATGCTTCAAATTTATTGAAACCAGCATTACAATCAGGCGCAATGCGCTGTATAGGCTCAACCACTTACAAAGAATATCGCCAACATTTTGAAAAAGATCGCGCGCTAGTTCGTAGATTTCAGAAAATAGATGTCAATGAACCGTCCGTTGACGATGCAGTTATGATCGTAAAAGGCTTAAAACCATATTTTGAAGAGTACCATGGACTCAAATATTCAGACAAAGCTATAAAAGCTGCAGTTGAACTTTCAGCTAAATATATAAACGATCGTAAGCTTCCGGATAAAGCGATAGACGTAATTGATGAAACCGGCGCATTCCAAATGCTGTTAAAAGCTAATGAGCGTAAAAAAGATATAAACGTTGAAGATATCGAAGCAACTATCTCGACTATGGCACGGATTCCACCCAAGACTATATCAAAATCGGATACAGAACTTCTATCAAATCTAGAACGTGATATGAAACGCTTGGTGTTTGGTCAGAATGCAGCTATAATCCAAATAACATCAGCTATAAAACTAGCCCGTGCAGGATTACGAGATCCAGAAAAACCGACTGGTTGCTATTTATTTACGGGTCCAACTGGCGTTGGAAAGACAGAACTAGCCAAACAACTAGCTGCTTTAATGGGAGTTGAGTTGTTACGGTTCGATATGTCTGAGTACATGGAAAAACATACTGTTTCTAGACTTATTGGTGCACCGCCCGGATATATAGGTTTTGATCAAGGTGGACTTCTGACGGATAGTATAGATCAACATCCTCATTCTGTTCTGCTTATGGATGAGATGGAAAAGGCCCACCCGGACCTATTCAATATCCTGCTACAAATTATGGATCACGGCAAATTAACTGATCATAACGGCAAGCAAGTAGACTTCCGTAACGTAGTATTAATTATGACATCTAATGCTGGTGCTTCTGAAATGTCCAAGCCACCTATGGGATTCAATCGAACTCGTCGCGAAAGTGAGGACACTGATGCAGTGAATAGAATTTTTTCTCCTGAATTTCGCAACCGGCTTGATGCTATAATACCATTTTCCAATCTTTCTGCAGAGAGCATTGAAAAGGTGGTTGAGAAATTTATTTTCCAATTGGAAGCACAGCTTGCAGATCGAGGCGTCACCATTGAATTGACCAATGAAGCTAATAAATGGCTGATAAATAAAGGATATGATGATAAGTATGGTGCTCGCCCTATGGCCAGGATTATTCAGGAACACATCAAAAAACCGTTAGCTGAAGAGCTTTTATTTGGTAAGCTAGAGCACGGAGGTGCTGTTAAAATATGCGTAAAAAAAGAGGGCCTTAAAACGGAGCTAGAATTTAAAATCTTTCCTCATTCTGATCCGAATTTTCAGGATCAACTAGCAGAGAATTTCCTAAAAGACTGTAATGATGAATTGGAAAAAAAAAGCCATAACTAAAACGGAGGCTCCTATAGTGACACCTCACCAAGGAGAGGACAAGACGTGAGAAAAAATAATAGTAGCTGTTTCTGTTTTTCCTAAGGCAGATAATTAAGAAACAATTTTTTTCAAGAAACTTTGGTGTATCAAGCAAGAGTCTTGCTTTAACATCCCATAATCAAAATAGACAGATGTTTAAGCAAGACAATAAACACAGGTGTTAAAGCTTATATAATTACTATAACTAATAAAACTGACACGCGAAAAGTAAATAATACTATATTTTAATCTAAAAACTATGGCGATGATAAAACTGCCTGACATCCGAACGGCATATCATCTAGTGTGAGCCAGCTATATCTAGACTTAGATGGTTTATAGTTTTCTGGATTTTTATATTTTTGTTTTAATCTGGCATGTAACCATTTATACCAGTTGTCCAATTCTACTCCGCAACCATCGTTTACTTTAGGTTCCCTTTGAGGAATGCATTTACCCGATCCTGGTGGACAGCGTAACCTGATATGAAAGTGATAATTATGTCCACGTACAGGACGTACCTTTGACAACCAAGTGCGATCTTTTTCTGACGATTCGCAAAGCTCTTTTTTTATTGCAGGGTGGACGAACACGCGCTGCACTTCCCGAAACGATGCAGCGCGTTTAATTAGTCTGTAGTGCGCATCTGTCCAAAAGTTATAATCAACAGATAGGTGGTCATCAGTCAACATTAACTTTGCAGACACATTTTCTTGCTCTCTTTGAGAATAGCGACGCTCTGGCATTGGTGTTAACCATACGTCTGCATCTAAACCAATTTGGTGGCTTCTATGACTTGGCCACATTGGTCCACCGCGCGGCATGGATAAATCTCCCACAAGCAAACCGTTCCAGCCGTCTTTTTCTTTAGATTTAGTCGCTAGCTTTTTTATTAGTTCAATAGTGATAGGATGTGCCCAATGACGGTTGCGAGACAACCTCATGGCTTGCCAAGCGGGACCATTATCTTCAAGCCTATGAGCACCTGCCAAACAACCGCGGGTATATGACCCCAAAGACTCGGATTGTAAACGCGCTCCCTCTTCTTGGATGCGAAAAAGATAAGCAGCCCGCAGAGGGGGTAGTTTAGTAACACGAAACTGCAGTGGTAACGGTTTAGGTATCGGAAGTATCGGTCTTGCCAACGCGGGGATAAAAGTCAGCACAGCGGTACTTATAAAAATAAACCAATTAAACTT
>JABSQE010000124.1 GCA_013214245.1 Hyphomicrobiaceae bacterium | reverse complement strand
AGGAAGCACTCGACTATCTTTTTGCAGAAGGTCGTTCTTTTACAATTTACTTAGAACTCGCGAGCGGTATAAGCATAGAGGCTGATGGTCGGGCAACTGGGGCGCGTGCTGTGTTGCGTTTGCGAGATGTTGCCGGTACCAAACGTGATCTTGCAAGTATTCTAGAACGTTATCGTTGTCTCTCTAGTGAAGTGCGCGCTAACCGTGCTCTACTAAATGCGCTTCCAATCCCAGTATGGTTAAAGGACGAAACTGGTCGAATAAAATGGGCTAATGAAGCATATGCAAGCGCAGTTGAAGCCACAGATATTACGGAAATATTTGACAGACAAATTGAGCTTCTAGAATCCCGTCAAAGATCAAGGCTAGAGCGTACTATTGATCAGGGAAATATCTTTACAGAACGCCTTCACATTATTTCAGGCGGAGAGCGTAAAGCACATGATGTGTACGCGGTAAACGCGGAGCGTATGCAGGTAGCGGCAGCTATTGATATTGCTGACCTTGAAATTGCCCGAGGTGAATTAAACCGTCAGCTTGAAGCATTCGATCGCACATTGGACCGAGTAGCAACGCCAGTAGCTATTTTCGGTCATGATAAAAAATTAGCATTTTACAATCGTGCTTATCAGCAACTGTGGACCCTTGATCCTGAATGGCTTGACAAAGCACCAAGCGACGCAGAGATTCTTGATCGTTTGAAAGAATTATCTCTATTACCTGCAATTGCTGATTATCGCGCATGGAAGGCTAAACTGCTAAGTGTATACTTCTCGGTCAACACGTTCGAAGACAGTTGGCAACTTCCTGATGGAAGGATATTGCAAGTTGTTGCCAACCAACGCTCCGATGGTGGCGTTACTTATATTTATGAGGACATATCAGAAAAACTAGCACTTGAAAGCCGATATAATAAGCTAATACAGGTTCAGAGTGAGACGCTAGATAGTCTTAAAGAGGGTGTTGCAGTTTTTGCAACTGACGGACGATTAAAGCTATTTAACAAAGCTTTTTTAGCTATTTGGCGTATCCCGCGTCGGAAAATGCAGCAGGGTCCACATGTTGAAGAGGTTGTCGAGTTAATGCGCCACCTGTTTGATGAGACAACCTTATGGCTTCGTATTCAAGAAAGTATTACTGCTATAACATACGAGCGTGCTCCGCTTGCTGGTCAGATGTTAAGGCGAGATGATAGTGTAATAGATTATTCGATGACACCGCTGCCTGATGGAGGAACATTAATCACTTTTTCTGATGTTACAAAATCACGAGCTTATGAGCGTGCACTCGTAGAGCGTAATGAAGCTCTAATTGCTGCAGACCAGTTAAAAAGCCAATTTATCGGTCATGTCTCTTATGAATTGCGCACGCCACTTACAAACATAATCGGTTTCAGCGAACTACTTGGGAATTCAAAGTTTGGTTTACTAAGCGCTAAACAACAAGAATATTTAGTTGATATCAAGGCATCTTCACAAACTCTACTATCTATAATCGACGACATCCTCGATCTCGCAACAATAAATGCAGGTGATCTTGATCTTAACCTTACACCTGTAAAAATTCAGCCCATTATAGATGATGCTGTACTTGGAGTTAAAGAGCGTGCCAAGCGCCAACGGCTGACTATGGAAATTTCGCTTGCAGACGAGGTGGATAAATTTATTGCTGATGAAGCACGCCTAAGGCAATTATTATTCAATTTACTTTCAAATGCAGTTGGCTTTTCAGATGTTAATGGTACTGTACGTCTAGCCTGTTGGTATGAAAATGACAATGTGATCTTTTCTATTGAAGACGATGGTGTTGGTATTCCCTATGAAAAACAGACGCAGGTTTTTGAACGATTTGAAGCATTCAGTCGCGGCTCTCACCACCGCGGTGCAGGGCTAGGATTGTCTATTGCTAAAAGCCTAGTGGATTTACATGGTGGTCAAATTATGCTTAAATCAAAACCTGAAGTTGGTACAGTTGTAACGATATGTCTTCCGCGTCGTACTCAGACTGAGTCTACGTCAACAACAACTTCTATAGGTAGTAAATCTCTTGCTTAAGAAGAATATTTTTCTGGATCAGGTTTACAACATTAAACTTTACAACTGGAGTGATACACGCCTCTTCGCACAGATTATTAGCTCTTTTCTTAAAGAAGGAGATGTTGTGACACTTCGGGGGAATATTGGTGCCGGCAAAACCACGCTTGCCAGACATCTAATAAGAGCAATTGACGAAGATGACGAATTAGAAGTATCTAGTCCGACATATGCTATTATGCATAGCTATAATACATCGCGTTTTGAAATTTGTCATTACGACTTCTATCGCTTAACTTCTACGAATGAACTATATGAGCTGAATTTCCTTGACAACTTAGAAAATGTTGTTTCTATAATAGAATGGCCTGAAATAGCATCAGAAATTTT
>JABSQE010000123.1 GCA_013214245.1 Hyphomicrobiaceae bacterium | reverse complement strand
TGTCCTGCTGTTCCACACTGGCGAAGTAACTGTTCAGGTCAAAAAATAACCAACGTAGTGTCTTGGGTACAGCTAATGTTGTATCATAGACCATAACTTTATATGTCAAGATTTGATTCAGAATAAAAGAATATGAGAGTAGCCTTAAATAGAGCCCTCTAACAAAGTTTAGAAGCGACAACTCTCAAAGCTCTCAGTTGCAATCATTAAGTTGGCCTAGTTTTTTTGGGATCAAAGCCCAACCCACGCCATCTAGATCTGAGTATACAAAAACTAAACTCTCTCCACGCTTAAATCCAGAGCTATTGTGATATGTATAACAAGCTTTTTTTTAAGACAAACTAATTACCTAAAAATATTCTTATCTTGTTCCAAGCTCTATCGGCATGCGATGCTGACTGACACTCACCATTGTTCACTCTTCCGTTCACAACCACTTCAACCAGATAGTCTCAAAATAGCTGAAACACCTTCAAACTTGTATACAGCGTAATTTCACCAGGTGGCACAGGATTACACAAGATGGTTTTTATACTAGCGTATAAAGTGGTAAAAAGATAGTGGAAATAGTTTACAACTATTGCATTCACTAGTTACTCTAAACTGTAAATCCTTATAACAATCTTGAAACTCATATTAACAAATAACAGTTATGACAACATTCATAGCGCAATTCCATATCAATCTTGGTACGCTTATTATTCGAATATGGTAATTTAGCACTGGATAGACAGCTAAAGAGACACCAAAGTAGAATCAATTAACAAATAGCAAAATGAGTATACTTTAAAATTACTGTCTAAGAGGTTGTAGGGAAACTTGAGACACAGCTGTTACAAAATTTCCAGACACGATCTAATCTCTGACTTTGCTCCTAGCATTGTTAGCTTTTATGTCTTGGCTAATCTCTACACAACGCTATGGCGCACCGAAATCATCAAAATACTATTAAATATTTTCAATGGTCACTCGCTGTACGAACACTATAATTGTGGTACATTTTGTACAACCAATCTTAGGCAAGTTACCTAATGCCTGCTCGTCACTTGTGATCTTGTAATCAGCTTAAACAAAAAAACATTATGATATAGGTTACACACTGATTTCTCACCAACCGATATGAACTGGATATCAAGACACAGAAAACACCTCTCATGCTCTTTAAGTTAATTCAGATCATCTCAGTAGAGTGGTAGTTCCATCATCGGAAGCTCACAACTAGCTGCCGCTAGTGAAACTCACTATTGAGCGCCTGCAGCCAAAGATTAAGACGCTCAGGAGTCTTGTTTTTTCATTGATAATTTCTAATGATAATCGAACAAACTTGCCAACAAGTATAACATCCGAATGCTTGAATCTGTAGCTATATTAGGGAAACGCTCTAATAAATTTAGCTCCCTGTGCTGCAGTCTTTTCTATGAAGTCAGGCTTATTATAGTAAGACCTTTAAAAGGTTCTATCCAATTAAATTGCACCTAACCCACACCCCATACAGAACAACCGAAGATTAGATTGTTTGATTCGAACATTTGCTGATATCTCTTGTAAACCTTAAGATCCTAAAAGTTGCATACATTCTCTCCAAGAGTTAATCGAATCCATTCGCCAATCTTTATTGGCACCCTGCTAGAGTTTCCCAAAAAATACCAATTTAAGACATTTTTACAACCTCATTCAAAAAAACATTTTTTCAGCAAGCTGGAATGTTGAACATAAATGTTTCCTTATTATTTATAACTCAAACCAGCTGCAACCGATGTGCCTGATATAGAGCCAGAGCTATGGCAGTTCATAAACATATCTCTTTTCCCACCTGACAAAGCAGTTTGCCTATAATGAGGACCTCTGATGAAATATCATGTTAAATCTCAAATTTACAAAACTGGTCTGAAACAGATATAGCATAATTAGAGTAGCCGGCCTATAGGACTTCAACCATCATAAGCAGCCCCTTTTTAGCGCCGGATATATCTGAATAACCCATAAGACTAAGCTGCCATGACCAACATTGGAAGCGCTGAAGTAGTGTTCTAATACGCAAAAGAGCATAGAAAACCCATTGTCCACACTGAGGACCAAGTTGAGCACTGAAATCAGTCACAAAGCAATCTAGACGTATAAATCATTTCTCATGGCCTGAACTATAACAGTCACTAGAAATTTTATAGGCGATGAGTTCCATAACTTTATATTGTCCAGCACCAACATAAAAGATAGAACCTCAACAAGCACTAAGCAAAGAAGACAGATTGAAACTATTATTTTGTTAATAACAATTAACTATATACTTGTATAAAGTTACGAAACTGCGTGCACTAATCTATTCAATAACAGAGGAAGCAACAGCTAAAGGAGCAATGGGCACCCTTTGATAGCTTTTTGACTTTGGACTATTCAGCGCGTACCCTAATACTAACCTAATTAACCACCTGTTCACACTTTATGGTGGTAGTATTTTAAAATATATGTTCAGATTTAAACCGAGTCTTTTACTAGATATAACAGATATTGCATCGCATATTCACTTATTTTAGATTAGCTTAGGAATCAAGAGGATAAACATTTAGGTATACTTTATTATTACAAGTTGTAAATCATACTTATCAATAGAACCAGTAAGGTCTTCTTGTTAGGGCACATAAGTATTGGTGTCGTAAACCAAATTTTCATAGAAATTCGTCATATGTATGACTTCTCAAATTATAGTACAAGCACCAGCAAATCAAAATAATTTCGCTGCAAAAATATTGTTTAAAATCCTGTTATACTGAGACATGAAACAGTCACAACTAAACATTTGACACAATTATGTTGCTCTCATTCTTTAGATTAAAACTGATAATCTTTTATGGCAAGTCTTAACCTAATCTTAGCATTAATAAATTCTCTTATATAAAGGCTACGAATATGATATTTAAAAGTAGCTAGAATGTTCTTTTTCTTTTTATCGTGCTTGCAACTCGTTATGCCGTGTATACACACTAATAAGAAAACTTGATGAAAAACACCCTCAGTACTAATTTTTTCCCCATAGCCAATATGTAACGTGTATGTTGGTATTTGCAGTCTAACGGAACGCTGGTGCTAGAACTAACCCGCCATCTTTAAACAATACATTTAGTTTTCGGGGGACATTTCGCTCCGAGGTTGTACCAAGGTTTCTTTCATAGATTTCCCCGTAATTACCTACACTACTCAAAGTGTTATGAAACCACTCAGGCTGCAACCCGAGAGAATGTGAGTTTAAGGAGATAGTGTGTAGGAAATTTTGTTATGATGTAGATCCATGTTCCATAATGCTATGTACACTAAGCCGAGTTATATTCAATTCTTCAGCCTTGATCAGTGCATGTATCACTCAACGGACAATTTTAAACCACCGCCTATCATCACTGGATACAACCGGACCAAACATTTCGATCGATGCTATTTCAGCAAGTAATGCTAATTGCTCGGGCCTGTCAAACTTTTTACGCTCTAATGCTAATCGTGCGTTATCAGCAGCTATCACTATACACTCTTCTGAAGTGAACTGTGATATGACCCCCGACCACGTATCAGAACCTTTTATAGCGATGTCCATGCCACGAGGTGCAAAAAACTGTTTCAGACTGACATGTGCGATCGAGCCGGTTACAACGCAAATGTTAGCACCTGAAAACTCTAACGCACTAATAACCTTATATGATTTTCGAATGAGAAATCCCATACCTTCAAAAATGGCGTAACAGACAAGGTGTTACTTGTATTATCGCTCGAGAACGCAAGAGCTGTACTCCGGGCTAAGACATCTACCTCACCTTGCGCAACAGCCGCAAAACGTTTGGTGCTGGTTAATGGTCTAAAGCGTATAGCTTGACTATCATGAAGCGTAGCTGTAGCTAAGGCACGACATAAGTCGATGTAAATTCCACTCCAGCCAGTATTAGTTTTTGTTGCAAAACCAGATTCTTCATCTCCAGTTCCGCAAACCAAAAAACCACAATTCTGTATGTGTCGTAACACACTAATATTAATGTCAATAGCCTGAACAGAGGCTGTAAAGCTAGTAATGATAGTAAAAAAGCTATAAAGTGGAATCTCAACAATATCCAACCCACAAAATATTTTTCCACGATATACGATGGCTTGAGGTTAATTAAAGCTATAATTCTCCCTCAGATATAAAAGCCAGTTAATTTGTATGTAAATTAAGTAGCCTGTTCTTTAATTATTACAGATTATCAGTAAAAATCTTAACTTGTCTAGTTATAACTGCACTCCGAAAATGTCTAGTACGAAGCATTTCAGTTGTAGTCTTGCACATCTCTTAAAAAGAAGAGCAAGAAAACGATTTACCACTGTAGCAACTGTTTTAAGCCAGCGCCCGACATCGTCATTACCGGCGTAATAACTTAAAATTAAAGTTTAACATTTTGGTCACCCAGGAAGGGCCAAATTGATATGTTACAGCCTACGATCTGTCCAGAACATAAAGTTAATGGCGCCTTTTTCTTACTTTGACATACTTACCCGTGTGAAACCGTGAATAGATCTTTATAAATATCACTAATTTCAAAATATTACTCGCATAACAAGACGGAATTAAATCGTACTTATAATGTTTAGTTGCATCACAACGTCTGCGATAAGCTCAAAAGTAAACATGATCTTAAGCTGAGCAACCACAAGCAGTAAACAACGACATTTAAATAAAAATAATAACTTTAAATCATTAATTAACTGACTCCATGTTTAATTGAATAAATTCTAATTCAATTAACGTGCATGGCATTCGCTTGTCTGCATAAAACAAAATAAGGGACATGTTGTCAATGAGGACTAAGTCTCCACCACATATGCAGGTTGTAAAGCGTAAATCAAAACAAGATCAATTAATAGATTTTATACTAAAACAACTAGACTTGTTGGATGACCGAGATCAGATGAATTGTTCACATGAGCTTCAACTTATCGCTTTATCTTCCAAAAGCCCTGTAGTAAGTGCTCTCATGCACGTTGCGCAAACAAGAAATTTGTCAAAGTATAGTGTTAGAATAATATTCGCTAGCAGTGTAGAAACAAATAATGTGCAATTTTTTAAAGGCCTACGACAGGTATCGATTCACTATGCAAAAAATTCTCGGTTGCTCGAGGCACATGAACAGTTGGTAATATCTAACGCAACCTGCTGGATTGGAGATTGCATGCGCCGTGACCCAGGCAAATGTGATTCTATTGAATGTTATG
The DNA here is from genome assembly GCA_013214245.1 of Hyphomicrobiaceae bacterium. GTDB lineage: Bacteria > Pseudomonadota > Alphaproteobacteria > Rhizobiales > Hyphomicrobiaceae > Tectiglobus > Tectiglobus profundi. Next base: position 2,301 of record JABSQE010000123.1, on the reverse strand, counting down.
CAGAAAATTGTGAAGAAACAACTAGCCGTGCTAAAACGTCCTTCGAGCGATTTTGGCTGATGTCCATTCCAATGATCTATGCTGACACGAACAAGTGTGGTGAGTTAGTGTCGCAAACACTAATTACAATGCCTAATTGTGACCGAAAAACAGTAATCGTTAGTGGAACGCTTCATTGAACATTCTTGTGCCGCAGTCAATGCAAAATTATTTACTTACTTTGCAAGTAGGAAATTAAAGCGGGTTGCTTAAGGTTTTATTAAGATTAAACCAAGACGGTTAAACGTCTTTATTAACTACTATATAAATAAGTTCTGCGATACTTAGTTGTGGTGTTTTTAGGTCCACATTCAATAAATTTCTGTCGAGTCATAGTGAAATGTTAATACCATGCGATCTTTATTGTAAGATTGTTATCTTATTGGTTGATAAGAGCCTTATCAACCAATAAGGCACTACACCCAGCTGATACCGCAAAATGCAGAGCATACATACAAGGATTAAGAAGAATTGCATCCGTAACTTGTAATATGTATTATAGTTTGAGATGTGCAACAATAGCCTCTAACATTCAAACAGCTTTCTTATTGTGATAAAATAATGAAGACGAAAGGTCATCCTGAGTAATAATCTAAAAATTAGTATGCTTAATTATAACCTACTTTTTAGATTGATCTTTACGGCATTTACACGGATAATTAAAGCATTAATGTTATAGGTTTATTTTTATGCGCTCAAAGGCACAAGTTGTACTTAAAAATACACATCTCGCGGACTGAGCGCTGTTTGAAGATTGCTAGATCGCAAACCGAAACTCAGTTTGATCTTTACACGGATCTTAACGGATCTTAGGCGATATAAGTGAACTATCTGTTTTGCAAACAAGTTGACAGTCACGAATTGACCGGTTTTGCTTGAGGTGCACATTTTGTTAGAAAATATTATATCGGCTGTTTGGCGAATGATTCTGCGTCAACACAGTAAGATTTCAAATCTTTTCGAGTGTCTGCACCTTACAAGTTGGAAGCGCATCGTTAATGAGCTCGCTTCGGAAGGACTATCAATTTTAACTGGCGTTGTAATTGTAGTTTATGTACTAGCGTTGCCAGCCTTCAAAGGCATTGACTACAAAAATTGGTTAGCCATGGATCAATTCTCAGTGACTTTCCAGGATAAGAATGGTGATGTGATAGGGAAACGTGGTATTAATCTTAACAATGCGGTCCCTTTGAATGAAATACCTGACCATATGATTAAAGCGCTTTTAGCGACTGAAGATCGACGTTTTTTTGAACACATAGGAGTTGATTTCATAGGTACATTTCGTGCCTTAATTGAAAATATTCGCGCTAATGATTTCGTCCAGGGTGGTTCAACTATCACTCAGCAACTTGCAAAAAATCTGTTTTTATCACCAGAGCGTTCAATCACCAGAAAGATAAAAGAAGTTTATCTATCCTTGTGGCTAGAGGCACGCCTAAGCAAGGATCAGATCCTAAAACTTTATCTAGATCGCTCTTATTTAGGGGGTGGCGCATTCGGAGTTGAAGCCGCCGCCCAGTTTTACTTCGGAAAATCCATACGCCATGTTTCTATGGCTGAAGCAGCCATGATAGCAGGCTTGTTCAAAGCGCCAACAAGATATGCCCCTCATATTAATCTCATACAATCAAGGTTACGTGCAAATGAGGTGTTATCGAATCTTGTAGAAGCTAATTATTATACTCAAGATGAGGTTTATCACGCGCGGTTAAACCCTGCCAAGCCTATCGAAAGACGTGACATTCGAAGACCAGACTGGTTCTTGGACTTTGCATATGAAGAAATTCAAAGTAAAATAGCTAATGCAGATGACTTTGTTTTGACAGCTCGTACTACTGTTGATATGCGTTTACAAAAATTAGCCGAAGATGTACTACATTCCAAGTTAAGGTCAAACAAGAAGAACAATAGAGCTTTTTTGCGCCAATCAAAAATCACCGGCGCTCTTGTTTCAACGGATATTGATGGCGCGGTTAGGGCTATGGTAGGGGGATTAGATTATGGCGAAAGCCAGTTTAACCGGGCAACAAAAGCAAAACGTCAGCCAGGATCTTCATTCAAGGTCTACGTTTACGCAGCTGCCCTAGAAAATGGTTATACTACTCGGAGTATACTGAAAGATACTAGCTCATTATGCGGGCGTTGGCGACCGCGTAATTACAATGGCGGTTATGGCACTGGTGCAAAGATATCAATGATTGATGCTTTACGTCGATCTCTAAACACTACAGCCGTTGACATTTCTTTTAAAATCGGACG
>JABSQE010000122.1 GCA_013214245.1 Hyphomicrobiaceae bacterium | reverse complement strand
ATAGTGCTGTCGTGGTAGCACCTACAGGCCTTTCTGCAGTTAACGCTGGCGGTCAAACGATACATTCATTTTTCAACCTTCCCCCCAAAATTATTGATTCAAATGACATTAGGCGCGGTCGAAATGGACGTATAATGAGAGAAATAGATTACCTAATTATTGATGAAATCTCTATGGTACGTTCTGACATGATGTGGGGAATAGATCAATGTCTCAGAATTAATCGCGAGTGCCTTGAAGAGAGTTTTGGAGGTATCCGTCTTGTTTTATTTGGAGATCTTCACCAACTCTCACCTGTTGTTCGAGGCGAAGAAGCACAGTTGATAGAGAAAAAGTTCGGGGGTCCATATTTTTTTTGCATTCCAAGTCTGAGAGAAGGTATAGGGATCAAGTATTTAGAGCTTTCTCAAGTGTTTCGCCAAACGGACGAATTACTCAAGGACATACTCGACTCAATACGATCTGGTTCTTTAACCAGTAAGTATTTAGATGTTCTAAATGATCGTGTGTTCCCCATTCGGAATTTATCTCGAGGTCAATCCTATGTAATTCTAACAACAACCAATTCTACTGCAAATCGTATTAACCTTGCTTACCTTAATGCATTGCCCGGTGAAACTAAAGCATTTAATGCTTGCATATTTGGCGATTTCAATGTCAGAACTTTTCCCACAGAGGCTGAGTTATTACTTAAAGTCGGAGCAAAGGTCATGCTATTAAGAAATGATCCAGATCAACGTTGGGTAAATGGTACCATTGCTGAAATAGTGCAGTTGGAGACTGACCGAATTTTGGTCCGAATAGAAGGCAATAACTATGAGATTGATCCCGTATTGTGGGAGAACCGTCGTTATGTGATTGATGAGAATAAAGGGAAAGTGGTTGAAACTATTGCTGGCACATTCAAGCAGTTTCCTATTCGTTTAGCGTGGGCATTAACTATTCACAAAAGTCAAGGTTTAACTCTAGATCAGGCATATATAGATTTTGGCATTAAGACATTTGCCCATGGCCAGGCTTACGTTGCATTATCAAGATGCCGATCCTTAACTAGCATAGTTCTTGCTCGACCTCTACAATTAAAAGACATTTTATTTGATCCTCGCGCCTCTGCTTACACTAACCTTTTTCCATCATTGCATAATTAGAATTTGTTAAGCAGTGTAAAAGGTGTATTTATCCTTATAGAAGTGGTTAAAGTTTTCATGAAATCTAAAATTACATTTATACTCACCCTACGTATTAAAGCATTTAGTAACAAATTTCTCTAAGCTTATTGATTGACCTAAAATTTGTTTTATTGATTCTGCACTTAAGCTATCGGTTGCAGTAACTACGTTTAAATGAAACTAGCTCGCTGAGTTTGTTACAGTTTGACATATTGTATTTATTAAAAAATGAAGTAGCGCATTAGAGTTTAGCTGGAAGTTGCAAGTTTTTATAAAAAATCTTATTAGGGCTATGTTTTTATGAATGAGTTTTTGTTATTTCAATGGTCTAATATTGAATATTTATTAGAATTAAGGTTGTGAGATCGATAAATTCATTCATAACTTCAGATCGACTTATTAGTTAACATGGTGTACGAAACAGCCAGCACAAATTTTGCTTTTAATTCTTTTAAATAAGATTCAATTTTGAATATAAAATTGCTGATATAACGTTTTAGTCTATGTTTCTACTTATTTAAGTATGCAAATGTTTATACACTTTGATGCGAGTGACTAGACTATTTTGAAATATTTTACGGGCATTGGTGATTAGAATTACGTAAATCTAGATTTATATCAGAATTTTCAGTAAAAATTTTAAATTTAATTACTATAGCTGAGTAGATATATTGATAAAAATATGGAGTAAAATTATGCGTATTAACAAAATTAGCCCAGGAGAAAATCCACCGGATGACATAAATGTCATTGTTGAGGTTCCAGTCGGGGGTGACCCAATAAAGTATGAGCTTGATAAATCCTCTGAGACTCTATTTGTGGACCGATTTATTTACACACCAATGAGATATCCGGGGAATTATGGCTTTGTCCCTCATACATTATCTGACGATGGTGATCCCATAGATGTGTTAGTTTGCAATGTGCGAGCCATTTTACCAGGAGCGGTTATGTCGAGTAGACCAGTTGGTGTTTTGCTTATGGAAGATGACGGAGGTGAAGATGAGAAGATTATTGCTGTTCCAACAAGTCGTATAACTAGCCGTTACAATACCATTCAAAATTATACTGATCTGCCTGAGATAACAACTCAACAAATTGAACATTTTTTTCAACATTACAAAGATCTTGAACCTAATAAGTGGGTAAGAATTAGGGGTTGGGGTGATGTAGACACGGCAAGAGAAAAAATTAATAAAGCACTAAACAAAAATAAAACCTGCTAGTCATTGTGAAAGCTTATTTAATTAAACAAAGATTTAACTTAAGAAAGCGTAATTAAGGGTGTAATGAGCTGTAAAAAATTAGCAAATACAGACTAACATTAACCCTCTAAATTTTAGTAGGCAGAGAGAGTAAAGATATGGAAAAAATGAAAATTGGAGTTATGGGCGTAGCGGGACGCATGGGGCGCGAGCTAGTTCGCTCAGTACTTGAGACAGATCGGTGCCAAATTGTTGGAGGGACTGAGCCAGAGGGTTCCTGCTACTTAGATCATGATATTGGTAAGCTAATCGGTCAAAATGCGTTAGGTATTCCAGTAACGATGGATCCGTTAGAATTAATCACCAAGGCTGATGCTATACTGGATTTTACAACACCAGCCTCTTCAGTACACTTTGCAGATATGGCGTCTGATGCACGAATTATTCACGTGATTGGTACTACAGGTTTTTCTAACCAGCATGAATTAGCTCTTGCAGCTTCTGCACAGCAGACAACTATAATAAAGGCTAGCAATATGAGTCTCGGTGTTAATTTAGTTGCTGGACTTACCCAAAAAATAGCAGGTATATTAAATGAGGATTTTGATATTGAAATTCTTGAAATGCATCATCGAAATAAAGTTGATGCCCCATCTGGTACAGCAATAATGCTAGGAGAGGCAGCAGCAGAAGGAAGGGGCATTTCCCTAGAAAAACATATTGCTAGTTTTCGCAACAACAACATAGGAGAACGATCTAGGGGTGATATTGGCTTTGCAACATTGAGAGGCGGCAATGTTGTTGGTGAGCACTCTGTCATTTTTGCAGCTGATGGAGAGAGAATAGAAGTCACACACAAGGCAACTGATCGAAAAATTTTTTCTCGTGGTGCTGTTAAGGCAGCAATTTGGGGTAGAAGTAAGAAGGTAGGACTTTTTAATATGATAGACGTTTTAGGTCTCTCTTAAATTCTATAAAATTAGATTCTACATTGGTTTCGTCAAATTAAAAATGTAATTAAATTTTTTTCTAAACACTATAAATTTTACTGTTACGCATTAAGTCTTTCCTAATAAAAAAAGTAGATTTTAATCGTAGTTCATGATCTATATTTAGATAAATCAATTAAGTTGAATTTTTTTTAATTATAATACAAAAATTTGTGCTTCTGGTGTTTTAATAAATGTTACTGTATAAACATAGTTGAACCAAGTATCTAACATTCCACTTTTTTGACTTTAGTAAAGAGTACCGTTAGATAAATTCGGTACATCTACCACTAATCAGATATGATAAAAGTGGGATGTACGTCTGATAGCCAATAGTTATTCTGATAATTCTCGGCAGCGTCTAGAAGCTTGTATAACGGCCTCTTCAATAGTGGATCTGAATCTATCTTCTTTCATAAGAATTTTCATGGCTGAGTGCGTTGTGCCTCCGGTAGACGTGACATTGTCAAGAAGTATTTTTGGCGTAATATTAGATACTCTGATCAAATCACCGGCACCAGCTACTGTCGCGTTAACAATCTTTGATGATAGTTCAGCGGATAGCCCAAGTTTAATAGCTGCCTCTTTCAAGCACTCTGCAAGAAAAAAAATATAGGCGGGACCAGATCCGGATACAGCAGTGATTACATCCATTAAGGTTTCGTCTTCAATCCAATAAACCTCGCCGACTGATGAAAAAATCTGATCACATATAGCGAGTTGTTTGTTAGTAGCACAGCTGTTTGCTATGCAAGTGGTGACCGCACGGCCAATGGAAGCAGGAGTGTTAGGAATTGAACGAACAACAGTGGTGTTTTTTTGGAGGTGTTTCTCAAAACTTTCAATGGTGCAGCCGGCGACAGCAGAAATCACTAGTGTGTTAGAATTAGATAGCCTGCCGATTGGCGGAAATACTTCTTTAACTATCTGCGGCTTTACCGCGACTATAATCACAGACGGTGCCAGTGAAAGTTTATCAAGTGATGTATATACCGCTATATTGTATTGTTTTATTAGATCTGAAGCCTCTGGAGACGGATTTGGATCTTGTATGATTAATTGTGAAATTGGAAAATTGTTTCTTAACCAACCAGTTAATAAAGCGCCACCCATTTTTCCAGCTCCTACTAGAATAATTGGGTTTTTACTAAAATTTTTCATATGTTCACCGTTTTTATACTGAGAAGCATAGAGTGTTATTTCAACGAGTTGTTACTTAATTAAGATTTACCTAAGCGCAACCTTCAGTCTCAAACATTGCAGTAGCTAAAGCATCACGACTTGTTTTACCAGCCCAAGCTACAAACTGAAAAGCCTGATAATAGCGCTCTCCCGATTCAAGCGCTGCTTTCAAAAGGGCATCGCACTGTGCACGCGTAGCAACTGTATCGTTTAATAGTAGTCCATGGCGAAACATTATAAGACCCTCATATCTCCAATAATCAAAGTGCCCTATCCACATTTGCTCATTAATCTTTGCTATGAGCTTAAATATCTCGTTTAGTCGAATGTCGGGAACTTTAAGTTCGAACGCACTAGCTACGTGCAAGGTTTCCATGTCATTACGCCAATTTAATGAGATATGGTAATCTGACCAAGCTCCTTTTACAACCATCGTAAGTTCATCCTGACATCGACGATCGTATCCCCAATCGTAATCATGAGCAGTTTTTTCGACAAGATCTATAGGATTCATCACACGTTCGTTTCCGGATTTTATCGCTGAAGCCATAAGTATCCTCTGTTTGTTTATAGCGTCAGAGCAGCTTGAGTTACTGCTCTCATATGACTTAATACGCAAAAACCCCGAACAGCCAATCGGCTGTGTGTGTGCTGACAAGCATGTTCATGGAAGCTGAATCGTACCTTATAACGCAACCGCACTTAAGAATTCTCCACTACCAAAATTAGAGGTTTTCAAAAAAATTCTTTTGATGTGTGACTTTATTGAGCCGAATTCTTAAGAAAATGAATTTTGCAATACCTAAAAATTTTAAAAGAAAAAATCATTAGCACTGAATATCATTCATTTCGTTTGCTCTTAATGAGCGAGATCCGAAATTTTGCGCTAAAATCGGTTGTGAATTTGAACAGATAGAGGTAAAGAACTAATTCTCAAAACAACATATTTAAAGTACTTATTAGAAGTAACTGGATGAAGAAAGCCATATAGACAAGGTAAAATCTAGTACTGTATTTTAAGATGTCATCTTATTTCAATATTCTATAAGCACATTACAGTTGTAACCCATTTTTTCTAGTTTCTGGCGCCCCCCCAGCATAGAGATATCAATTACGAAAGAAGCACCAACTATATTCTCACTAAATTGTTTAATTAGTTTCACGCTAGCCTCTGCTGTGCCGCCAGTTGCTATTAAATCGTCCACAATAACAACACGCGCATTCGTATCAATTGCATCAGCATGAATTTCAATAGCGTCAGTCCCATATTCAAGTGTGTATTCTTGCGTAATAGTATTGTAAGGCAGTTTTCCTTTTTTTCTTAATGGCACAAAGCCACAAGCTAACCTATCAGCCATGGCACCACCAAGAATAAATCCGCGTGCTTCAATCGCAACTACAGTATCTATAGATCCTATCTTGTAAGGTTTACAAAGTCCTGAAACTGTTGCTTTAAATCCTTCTGGGTTGGAAAGAAGCGTAGTAATATCGCGAAACATAATCCCTGATTTCGGATAATCTGGTATCGCGCGAACTAAATTCTTAAGACTGTCCAATGTTTCATACTCTTTCATATTATAGACTGTTATATTTAATAACAATAGTGGACACCTCAGCTTTTCATGATGCTAAGATACATTATAATAAATGATGTAAAAAATTATTTGTTAAAATGTTAAAGTCTTGCCATTATTGTTATAAGCTCAATCTGCCTAATTAGAATTAGGGATAATACAGTATTAATTAGCTTAGAATAAAGCTAATCAAGATATGCTATACAAGTAAAAGGGCTTGATATGATTTAATTTCATTTTAACGGTTTCTGTCTATAACTTTCTTAAGAAAATTTTAGTAGGTACTGCACAATATCGCTTAAATTTGAACCCCAAGTTTCAAGATCAGCACTAAATGCTTTTCCTTTAGGTTGTCTGAACAGTTTAAGTTTACTTAACAGATATTGAAAGTTTATATAAAGAGTGCATTACGTAAAAATAAATTTATTTATGACTTAAAACAGCACAGAATTAGTTTTAGACTTAGTATTAAAAGTTTGTATAGGCTATAGCTGGCAGGTTAAACCACATCATTTACAAAATTTGATTGTTGAGATTTTTCGCTCTTGTGAAAGAATTTCTTCTGATTAATATCTTTTTATCACAAATAGGTGATAAATGTATACGCAAAGTATTTTGCAATAGACAATGTTGTTATCTTCTTTTATAAAAGCGCGGTTATGCCAGGAAGTTCGCGACCTTCTAGCCATTCAAGAAAAGCACCTCCCGCACTAGATACATAAGTAAAATCATCAATAACGCCAGCAACATTCAGAGCTGCTACAGTATCACCACCACCGGCTATAGTACTAAGGTGGCCTGCTTTAGTAAGTTCAGCGGCGGTTTTGGCCAATGCGAATGTACCTTTTCCAAAAGGATCCATCTCAAAGGCCCCAAGCGGTCCGTTCCAAAGTAGAGTTCGACAATTTTTAAGAAGATCTCTCATATACTCGATAGACCGAGGACCAACATCAAGTATGATCTCTTTATTGTTTACTCTGTCAACAGGGATTTCACGATAAGTAGCACCAGCTTCGAAGCGCTCGGCTACTATAACGTCTCTGGGTAATATTATTTTACAGCCTACAGATTCGGCTTTTGTTAGAATTTTAAGTACCGTATCCTTTAAACTCAATTCAGCCAGTGACGCTCCAACATTTAAACCTTGTGCCGCAAGGAATGTATTAGCCATACCGCCACCTACAATCAAGTTGTCAACTTTATTAATAATATTCAATAGTAAAGGAAACTTACTTGAAACTTTTGCACCACCCACTAAAGCAACAGTTGGGCGTTCTGGACTGTCAAGTGCAGTGCGTAATGCATTGATTTCCTCCATCATTAAAGGACCTGCATACTTGGGTAACTTATGTGCTAATCCCTCGGTTGAAGCATGAGCGCGATGGGATGCAGAAAAGGCATTATTAACATAGATATCTCCAAGCTGAGCAAGAGATTCAACAAAGTCAGGGTCATTATTCTCCTCTCCCGGATTAAACCTCAGATTCTCTAGCAAGAGTAGAGAGCCTTTTTCTAAGTTTTTCACAGCTTGTTCTGCTGCGGGGCCAGTACAATCCGATATGAATTCTACTGGCTGTTCTGCAAGATGAGTGAGTTCATCAGCAACAGATTTAAGAGACATTTTAGGATCGTACTGACCTCCGGGACGGCCAAAATGGGATAATATCACCACTTTTGCACCGCCTGCAGATAGTGCTTTGAGACAGGGTAAAAGACGT
>JABSQE010000121.1 GCA_013214245.1 Hyphomicrobiaceae bacterium | reverse complement strand
GCTGCATTTGCTTAACGGAGTTCTGATGCGCTTACATCCTTCCAACGACAATAAGAAAAAGAACAATGATTACCATCCTCCAATGAATTTAGCGGGCTTCTCCGGGCAACTGGGCCGACCTGTAGACATAAAAGCACAAAAATTACTAGTACGTACAGATATGCAGCATGCTAGATTTAACGGTGACATAGTGGCAACGCAAGGAAATACCAGGCTCACTGCAGGCGTTATGAACGTAAACTACAGTGCAAGCGCTGGACCAAGTTCTGCTTCAAAGGTTAAGAAAATCACCGCTAGAGATGATGTAGTTATAACCTACGGGAAAGAACGCATAACTAGTCAATTCGCGGTGTTCGATACAGAGCAGGATATGGCTGAGTTAACTGGCGATGTTGTGATGTTAGCTAACGGTGATGTAAAAATTAAAGGCGACAAAGCTTTGATTGACAACGTGAGTGGCAAAATAATTTTATCAGGGCATGTTGTAGCCGAACAAGGTAAGAATGTAATGCGGGGCACCCGACTTGATTACGATCAACAACGTGGCGAATTATCCCTTACCAGCCCCGGTTCAGAAAGCAGTCGCATTAATGTCAAGTTCATCCGCCACCGAAAAAACACGAACCCACATCATAAGAATAAAGTAAAAAAGACGATTACCTCCACATCAAAAAAACTTTTCTCTAGCCAAACGTTCCGAGCAAATCCAAATGAGCCTATAAGAATTGAGGCTTTTCGTCTGGACGTGCAGGAAGCCAAGGGTAAAGCAACTTTTCGAAATAATGTACGTATTTTACAAGAATTATTTCGAATTGAAACCTCAATTTTACACGCCCACTACTCTGGCGTTATAGGTCCTACGTCGTTTGGCCTGACACCTTCTTTACACCAAACTGTCAACTCAGATTATACGCCTACCAAACTAAAATTGATTATCGCACCCAAAGAAATCATTATTAGATCCACTGATGGTCAGTATGCATCGGGAAAATCTGGCCATTTTGATGTTGAGCGCAATATTGTTGTTCTCACTGGCGATGTAATACTAAAACAAAAGCGACAAATTGTGCGTGGTGAACGCCTGATTGTCAACCTGACTACTGGCCTTAGCCGCATTGAGACTAGCAAATTAGGAGGATGGAGTTCAGTAACGTCAAAGTCTGGAAAAACGATAACTGAAATATCGAAGGGCTCAAATAGTGATGATCTAGAAATTAATACTGATGGAGAGTGTTCTGGCGGGCGGATGTGTGCGACATTTTTTCCTAGCGATGTTGCCACAAGCAAAACCAGGCAGCCAGTACTGAGCAAAGTCAAATAAAAAATAATAAAAAAAACAACTGATATTAGTACAAGTTGGTACACAAAATTTTTGAAACACAACCGCTTGCAAAACTAAAGATTCTATTAATATTCGTGAAATTGCTAATTTGAACAACAGCTCTTAATAGCCGAGACTATATCAGGTGAGAATAAAAGCATTAGGTCTAAAACTAAATTCCAAGTCTGATAACGCTAGCGCTCAACAGCACCAATCCAAAAATTCAGAGCATGAGCAATTAGCAAACTCCGTGCCTAGGCAGTCGCGCCAGACAGGCTGGCTAGAGATCAAGCATATCAAAAAAAGTTACAAGCGTCGCCTCGTTGTTAAAGGTGTCAGTCTTAAAGTGAAAAGAGGAGAGGCGGTTGGTTTGCTCGGTCCGAATGGTGCCGGTAAAACAACTGTTTTTTACATGATAACTGGCCTTATTTCAGCCGATCAAGGCAGCGTATTCATTAATGGCTATAATGTGACGAAACTACCTATGTATCAACGTGCACGGTTAGGGATTGGCTATCTTCCGCAAGAGGCTTCTATTTTTAGAGGTCTCAGTGTAGAGCAAAATATAATGGCAATCCTTGAATTAGTTGAGCCTAATCGGCAAGCTCGAAGAGAACAGTTGAATAGTTTACTTGAAGAGTTTCAAATAACACGCTTGAGAAAATCACCATCGATAGCACTTTCTGGTGGTGAACGGCGGCGTTGTGAGATTGCACGAGCTCTAGCTTCCCGCCCTTCATTTATTTTACTCGATGAGCCATTCGCAGGTATCGACCCAATTGCCGTTGGCGATATTCAATTACTCGTTCGGCATTTGACGAAAAGAGGTATCGGGGTCTTGATTACGGATCATAATTGGCGTGAAACCTTAGATCTTATTGATCGGGGATATGTCATATACGACGGCAGTGTCCTAGCCCAGGGCCAACCGAAAGATATCCTTAATAATAAGGATGTGCAACGAGTGTATTTAGGGGATTTGCCAAGTTAGGTCGACCCGTATGTAAACTTTAAACCGGCAGTCTTCGATTAGGGAAGGCAAGATGGCATTATTAGCCAAAATGGAATTGCGGCAAGGCCAGCAGCTTGTAATGACACCTCAGTTGCAACAAGCTATAAAGTTGTTACAGTTTTCAAATATAGAACTAGCAGCATTCGTAGAAGCGGAACTCGAGCGCAATCCTCTTCTAGAACGTGACGATCAAGACGTCACGTCAAAGGCCTACATCGAAAATGATGAAGCAAATACAGATCATGAAGGTTTAGATTCCCGTGACTTTGATATCTGCCGAGAGTCTACCGTTTTAGATCGTCCAAGCTCGGAGGCTCATACAACAACTTTATCTCAACTTACTAATTCCCGTAAAAACAATAACTTTGAGCAACACGATAGTAATATTGAATCTTATGTCTCAATCAATATGTCTTTGCGTGAACATCTTCACAATCATATGCAATTGTGCCTAACAGATCCAGGTGATAGTATCATAGCAATTCATATTATAGACATGGTTGATGACGCTGGCTATATAGTCGGAGATTTATCGGAAACTGCAATAAAACTCGGTGTAACTTACGAGCGTTTGGAACGTGTACTTCGATTGCTTCAGACAGCAGAGCCTGCCGGTATCCCGGCTCGTAATTTAGCTGAATGTTTGCGTTTGCAATTACAAGAACGAAATCGATTCGACCCTTTGATCGGAGCTGTTCTTGAAAATTTACCTTTACTTGCAACACACAAATTGGCAGAACTTAGACGTGTTGTTAACGTCAGTATGGATGAGCTGACGGAAATGATAGCAGAGCTGAAATCTCTAAACCCTAAACCAGGGTACAGTTTTGATGCAACGCCGATGCAACCTGTTGTTGCAGATGTTATTGTGAGTTCAGCTGCTAATAACGGTTGGGCAGTCGAGCTAAACAGTGAAACCTTGCCTAGGGTTCTGGTCGACAGGACGTATTATGCGACAGTGTCACGTTGCGTAAAGTCAAACGGTGAGAAAAGCTATTTGCAAGAGTGCTTTCAAACAGCAAACTGGCTTGTGAAGAGTCTGGATCAACGCGCTCGCACTATTTTACGAGTCTCTCAGGAAATCGTACGACAACAAGACGGCTTTTTCGCCCATGGTGTACAACATTTACGCCCTTTAAATCTCAAAACGATAGCTGAAGCAATTTCAATGCATGAATCCACTATCAGCCGAGTTACTAGCAATAAGTATATGTCTACCCCTCGCGGAGTATTTGAACTCAAATATTTTTTTTCATCTGCTATTGCCTCTTCTGATGAAGACGGCGATGTATATTCATCAGAAGCAGTACGATGCCGAATAAAGACCATGATAGATAACGAATCACAGAATGCTATACTTTCAGACGATAAGATTGTTGAGCTTCTCAAACAAAACGGTATTGATATTGCTAGACGAACAGTAGCTAAGTACCGCGATCTAATGCGCATCCCTTCATCAGTTCAAAGAAGACGGGAAAAACGATTGCGGTTTTAAGCAAAATTGTTACTTAATTGTCGCGTCTGCATAGCATCTCGCACTTTACAAGAAGTAAATTTCCTAGACCACAAAAAAAGTGTAAACAATGATTAAGACTTTATACGAAAAAATTTTCGATGATCATACAGTATATCGTCAAGATGATGGTACTTGTTTAATCTATATTGATCGCCATCTCATTCACGAAGTCACAAGTCCTCAGGCATTTGAGGGCTTACGAATAGCTAATCGCCAAGTTCGCATGCCTAAAAAGACTTTAGCAGTAGTAGATCATTGCGTGCCGACCTCCAACAGAGAAAAAGGGATTGATGATCCACTGGCGCAACTTCAGGTTAAAACACTAAAAAAAAATGTTTCAGATTTCGACATTGAATTTTATAATGAAACCGATATACGTCAGGGAATAGTACACGTTATTGGTCCTGAACAAGGTTTTACACTGCCTGGTACGACCATTGTGTGCGGGGACAGCCACACGTCAACTCATGGTGCATTTGGCGCTTTAGCTCACGGCATTGGTACAAGTGAGGTCGAGCATGTACTCGCTACACAGACACTAATTCAATCCAAAGCAAATAATATGCGGATTACAGTGGACGGTAAAATTCCTTCTGGAGTAACTGCTAAAGATGTTATCTTAACAATTATAGGTAAAATTGGTACAGCTGGTGGTACTGGGCATGTTATTGAGTACGATGGGGATGCCATTCGAGAACTAAGCATGGAAGGTCGGATGACAATATGTAATATGTCCATCGAAGCTGGTGCTCGTGCTGGCTTAATCGCTCCGGACTGTAAGACATACAATTATCTCAAAGATCGCCCAATGGCACCAAAGGGTGAACTATGGAATATGGCCATTCGACATTGGGAAACACTTCATTCCGATGACGGTGCTAACTTTGATCAACATTTTAAATTGGATGCTTCCGATCTGCCACCTATCGTAACGTGGGGTACTAGTCCAGAAATGGTTGCTACAATTGATGGATGTGTCCCTGACCCGGCCATAGTTCAAGATGATACCAAACGTGCTGCAATGATCCGCGCTCTTCATTACATGGGTTTAACAGCTAATACTAGGATAACGGATATAGAATTGGATGTAATTTGGATTGGTTCTTGCACTAATGGCCGTATTGAAGATCTTCGAGAAGTAGCACGGATCGTCAAAGGCAATATAATTTCTAATAAACTTTCGTATGCGCACGTGGTTCCTGGATCCGGTTTAGTCAAAGCACAGGCTGAAGCTGAAGGTCTTGATAAAATTTTTAAAAACGCTGGTTTCGATTGGCGAGAACCTGGTTGTTCGATGTGCCTTGGTATGAATTCTGATCAATTAAAATCAGGCCAGCGTTGTGCTGCAACATCGAACAGAAATTTCGAAGGTCGTCAAGGCTACCAAGGCCGTACGCATCTGGTATCGCCAGCAATGGCTGCAGCGGCGGCTATTGCTGGTCGTTTCGTAGATGTGCGTACACTGAATTAATAACTTTTTATTATGCTTATGAGTTGTGGTTTGCACTGTTTCCTAACTTTAGAGAGAGTGTTTACTACGGCTAATGCATAGGCTTTTCGGCGTTATAAAAATACACCTGCAAGAATGCTCTATATATTCTCAAGCTTATTACTAGCTTAATACACAAAATTATATTCAAATCAGACGAAATTGAATATTAAGGACCATAATACGGTACTTAATTTGGCCAGGTGTTACACCAAATAATTACGTAGCCTTAGCCTGGATCCATTCCGCCTTCTCCTAAGCTACTACGACAAGCTCGCGCTCACCAAGTTACGGATCATTCCAAGCCTGCTTGTAATTTTAGTTGTTATTGCCACAATAATTATTTTTATTAACGATTGCACTACCTAACAATGTGTTCTGTCAAATTTATTTGAAAACTAAAGTTTATCTGAGTTGTTAGAGCCAGACACTAACCGTCCACCTCTAAGCCGTCATGACCTTCTAATTCTAATTTCTAAAAAGTTCTCAGGTAAAGCTGCGTAACTAAGATTAATTATCCTAATACCAGAGCGAAGTGGGTTATCATGAATGGCTTTTGCGATAAGTTCTTTGCCAGCATCTGACTCATTGCGTATCAAAACATTTATATCACATTACGCCATTAGACAAACCTGAGAGAGCAAAGATATCATCGTATAAGTTCTTTCAACAATATTGTTGAAGCCGATCTGATTTCGAGAAACCTGAACACTTTAATTTACAGAGCGTCGCGAGTATTACAATAATTTTACCGTTTACTTTAGCTGGGCTCAGGTTACAAAATAGTTGATATACTATCACTCTGCAGGGCGCATTACTTCCATTAAAAATTGATACTAAGATAAACGATAGTTTAGGGTCAAAGGTCAGGTGTCAGATGCATCTTTCAATAAACAGCTAATGGATTGAAGTATATCTCATGTCAGCCATCTCAGAACAACTTACTGCAGCCGTACAACCTAGCTCAGGGATAAGTAGCATGCCATATCTCCGATCATTTTCTTTTTAATGATTTCGCTCCAACTGG
>JABSQE010000120.1 GCA_013214245.1 Hyphomicrobiaceae bacterium | reverse complement strand
TTTTTCAAATAAACAACCCTTCTTTCAAGAAAATAAATTGGATGGCTTTGAAGATATAAGATAAGACTTATGATAAAAGAAAGACACTAGAAGCACTCCACCTCAGCATAGTGCAAATATGTTTTTAGACGGCAATGCTATGGAAACGCAAACTGGTAATTTTGATAGGCAGCTAGAACGTTGACGCAATTTCGCCTATTTCCAGTCTATGCCTGTGTTATTTTTTAAAAGATAAAGACATCCCACTGAAATTACCGAAATCTCCAGTTAGATCAACAGTTTGTTCTGTATCACTATAAATAACGAAGAGGCCTGACTCTACCGCGCCTGTAGTATTTAGGCTTATTTTGCCTGGCTGAAAAGTTCCTGAAACTTTTCCCTCGACGTTAAAATTACGCTCTTCCCAACTCCCTGTTACCGCCTTGCCGTCAAGTGTAAGTTTTGAACGAAACTCAAACTTATAGCTAGTAGAAGCGCAGCGTACAGCCATACCAAGGAATGTACCATTATTTTTCGGATTGTAATAAGCACGACAACGCAAATTCTCAAATCTTCCATCCAGAAGTTTGAGACGCCCTGAACCTTTCCATGTTCCTTTTATGGGACTAAAATCTGCTGCCCAAGCTTTGGCCTTTGTAACAGGGGTTACCTCAAGAAAAAAAGTTGTCATGATTGCTAATGCGGCAATAGCTACTAGATATGAATTCTGCACGGGCTGATCTCCAGGTTTAAATATGCGATTTGTTTAAAATAACTAACAATTCACTTACTAAATAGACGACGTTGCACTAGCACTTTATCGATCTTGTTAAAATGGGTATTCAACCTAGCCGTCTGCAACAACACTTTAGTGACAACGGCTGAACAAACTTATTTAGTTATATTATTAATATGCTTAATTAATAATAATTTACATTTACAGTGATAGCGTAAATTACATTCTTAGAGCAACAGTTAAAATCAATGGATACAATGGCGAAACTTGTCTTCAAGTCTAGCTAGTTTGATTCCTGGCTGTTAAATCCTAAGCAGTCGTTTTTTTCTGCATGTCTCCATTTCAGAGAGGACAATCACCCATTTTGCACACAAATAGTTAGCTATGAATAATTCAAGCTAAAGCGGAGCAGGTCTAATATATTCAACACGCACTTTAGCCAAACCCTTTGTGATAAACTTTAACTCTCGTGCTGCACGCGATGATAAATCAATAATCCGACCAGGAACAAACGGACCACGATCATTAATTCTTACCACTACAGTCAGATTGTTTTCGAGATTTGTCACACGCACATAAGACGGTAAAGGCAGTGTTGGATGAGCACCTGACAGTATGTTTTCATCATAAATTTCACCATTCGCTGTTTGTCGTCCGTGATGCTTCCCACCATACCAGGACGCAACACCTATACGGTCATAATACTTATCATGACGAGGGAAGTAGATCTTCCCGTTGATTTTGTAAGGTTTGCCGAGCTTATAATATCCGCCGTGTCGAGAATGGACAGAATTAGCTGCTTGGTCGAACTTTGAAATTGAAGGGCTAGCATTTCTCCTCGTGCAGCCGCAATCAAGTATTATGGATATTAAACTAATACAGAATATCGTAAGCCACCAATTTGGTTGTCTGTTATGTAAAGAAAAAAATAATCCAGGATGTCGATTTGTCATTTTAATAACCAGTGTCGAGGCTTATATGTATATGATAAGATCGTTTAGTGAAACTAGTTAATGTTTACTCCATAGCATGAGGATATTGCTAAAATAATTCATTATTGATATTTGTATTATAATTTAGATGAAGGAATTTAGAATTTATCGTGTGACTAAAACAAACAAATTTTTTCGGGCATAACAATTTCAAACCTTGGTTATTAGACTAAATAATTTTCCGTTCCTAGTTCGGGCATGTGGTTAATAAACCAGTCGCCTTAAAAAAAACTTTGTAATTCAATTTTATTACAACATTTTGAAATCGTTTGTGCATTAGCTGATATGCTTGCTGCGTCAAAATGCAAGGGTTTGGGAAAGCTGTGCTTTTTGAGGTCGATAGCAAAACTGATAAATCTTTGTTCTGATTTCCAATAGCACAACTTTCATAGAAAATATAAACATACGAGTCGTTTCTAAATTATTATCTTTAAGTTCAAGATCTAGCAAATTTAAAGCTATCAATTCAGTGAGAATACTATAAGGTAAAAATTTATAAGTAGTTAGATAAAGATAAGTTCTGTAGCTACTAGTCCAGAATAGACCCTCACATGAGGAACATTATTTTTACCGACAATATGACTTATATTCTTTACTTACCTAATCTTTCCGTCAGCGCTGCTTTGAGTCTGAAATCATTATAAATGATGCCCTACCCAAAATCATCAACGGCGAGGGTGAGATCATAAAAGTGCCGACCGTAATCTACAACGAAATTTATTTACACTTAGCCTAATATTTAAACAGACGGCACAATGAAAATTTAATGAATACAACAGAAAAGCTTGCACATAATAAATGTTATAAATATTTGGGAAGTAAAATTTAATAAAAATTAAGTACTTGCCATCTAATAGTGTCTTTTTAATCACACACATTGCGTGCAAATAGCATTTGTGATTAATTCTGCAAGCGAAATATTTGAACATAAGTTGAAATTCTGAGTAAGTATTATTTGGAAATTGCACCTTCGCTTGGCAGTGTCAAGGTTTAATATATTTACCTCTTTTATATATCCACATACCATTGCAAAAAAACGTTATTAGCGCTGCACATATAGTCTCCATGTGTTAAATAAACTTTATTCAGAAAAAAAGATTTAAGTATAGCCGCTTTAAACAAGCCATATGTGTCATAGCATTAGGGAAAATTACAATACCTTAAAAGGTGTATTGCCTAACTAGAACGTTGTTCCTACTTGAAATTTACTTTGCTCATCTATTGCTCAAACAACTGAACGGTTATTCAGTGCAATGACAGCCTTTTTTAAAGCTTTCTAGAAGCAGTTCTGGATAATTTACAAACGCAACTTTCTCACTATGTACGGCCATATAATTAGCTTTTTTGTAAGTATCAGCCTAGAAGGTTACGTGCTCCTAAATCACCCGCCGCCTTTAAATCATACTGAAGCGATATTTTGATCAATCTGCAGCAATCAAAGACACAATAATAAATCTAAACAAACTTGGACCTATTAAATCTAAAAAAAGCCAAGATAACACCTTTAGAAACTATTACACGTGTTCATGTCTATCTATAGGAGCGAATATTTAAACAAATAACCCAACTAAGTTTTCACTAAAAGTGTTGTGTACGATATTTTAGTTATTTGAATGTTAGGCTACTAATCACTTATTTTGAAACCTCAACACAAGTCATTTTTGTAAGAAGCTAAAACTGAACGGTTATTCCGAAACAAAGCTTAAGTTTAATATCTGCCACTAAATCCCAAATCTTTGGCACAATAAGTAAGCCTTGGTATTAAATTTTTGAAGGACTTTAAAATTTAAAATATAGTGTAAAATAAAATTCCTAGCTTTTTATGAACTAACTGTATCATTATTCTACCTCTATAACAACTTATATTAAATATTAGCCTTCGAGTTTTTCTCTCTTAATCTCTAACTCTAGCCAAGCTTCCTCAGCCTCTAAAAGCTCATTCTGGGCAATTTTTAAACGCGATGAGAGCAATTTAAAACGCTCTGGAAACTTAAAGAACAAATCTGCGTCATTAAAATCATGTTCTATGTCTTTGATTTCAGAGTTCAGTTTCTCCATTTGCTTTGATAACTGCTCTAAAGCATACTTATCCTTGAATGAAAGCTTGCGAAGGTTTTTTTTATAGCCAGATTTTGATTTTAATGTTGTTGTAGGAAATTTTTTTAATTTATTCGGTATGGAACCAGATGCTTTGTGTTCATTGTCACTAAAGTTGGAACTTCGTTGCAACAGCATATCGGAATACCCCCCTGGATATTTCACCCAACAACCATCTCCCTCTGAAATGACTACGCTAGTGACAGTGCGATCAAGAAAGCTACGATCATGACTAATTAGAAAAACAGTTCCTGGATAATCTGCAATTATTTCTTGCAAAAGGTCTAACGTTTCAAGATCAAGATCGTTCGTTGGCTCGTCTAAAACTAGTAGATTAGAGGGTTTCGCAAATGCTCGTGCCAACATAACCCTTGCTCGCTCACCACCAGACAGAACTTTAAGTGGACTTCGGGCTTGCTCTGGCAAAAAGAGAAAATCTTTCATGTAGCTAGTAACATGCCGCGTTTGGCCATTGATAGTAACGGTATCGCCACTTCCTCCAACTAACGCGTTAGCTAGTGTCTCCTCCAGATTCAGGATTTCACGGTTCTGATCAAGACTAACAATTTCAAGGTTACTACCAAGCCGAATAGAACCACTATCAGCCTGCATATCACCTAAGAGAAGTTTCAGCAGGGTAGTCTTTCCTGCACCGTTGGGACCCACCAGACCAACTCTATCTCCACGTGCTACTCGCAATGAAAAATTTTTAATTACAACACTAGAACCAAAAGCCTTTGAAAGTCCCTTAACCTCAACAACCAATTTACTCGAGGACTTAGCTAATGATGCTACCATTGATACAGAGCCAACCTGCTGACTTGCATTTTTTCGCTCTTGTCTTAAATTTACTAGCTCAGCAACACGCTTTACGTTACGCTTACGTCTACCAGAAATACCACCATGCAACCACTGCTCTTCACGTGCTATTTTTTTGTTAAGTCTATAGTTCTCTGAATTTTCTTGTTCTAATTTCTTATCACGCCAGGCTTCAAAAGCGCTGAACCCTTTATTAAGGATCAAAGATCTGCCACCATTGAGCCACACTGTAACGTTTGTTAGCTTCTCAAGAAAATATCTATCATGACTTATAAGTACTATTGCAGAAGATGATACTAGCAACTCGTTCTCCAACCATCGGATAGCTGGTAGGTCAAGGTGATTTGTAGGCT
>JABSQE010000012.1 GCA_013214245.1 Hyphomicrobiaceae bacterium | reverse complement strand
TAGAGCTGAGGGGGCGGATGAAATTTGGTTCACAGATCGTGATGATATAGTGCTTGAAGGAGGCTCAAGTAACGCTTGGATAGTAAAAAATGGCAATCAGCTACAAACACACCCTGTCAACAGTGCTATTTTGTGTGGCGTGACACGTCTTACTCTCATTGATATATTAAGAAAATATAGTATGAAACTAATTGAGCGTGCATTTAGCGTTAGCGAAGCTTTGCAGGCTGAAGAAGCTTTTATCACCTCTGCAACTTCTGTTATAATGCCGGTAGTATCTATCAATGGTCAACGTATTGGTGGGGAGGGGGCTGGTCCGGTGACTAAAATGTTGCGTGAAGTTTTTTACAGTGTTGCGGAGATGGATTTACTTTAGAATTTATTTATCCACTTTTAACTTAAGCTTGTCATTGAAATTCATTGATATATCCTGAGTAAAACCAATTGGCGATTACGTACATTTGGTAATAATAAAAGTAAGCGAAGAATGGATAACAAGAATGGCTGAACGCGCCCAAACTCTACAGGATAGTTTCCTTAATCATGTGCGCAAGCAAAAAACACCTCTTACAATTTTCCTTATAAACGGAGTTAAGCTTCAAGGTATAGTTACATGGTTTGACAATTTTTGTCTGCTACTTCGTAGAGATGGACACTCACAGCTGGTTTATAAGCACGCTATCTCAACGATCATGCCAGGTCAGTCGGTCAATTTTATAGACTCTGAAACTGGTGAATAGATGAGATCATTAACTTGTTAAATCGTATCAAGTATGACATCAACGCGTGTATCCTGTGAGGATATTTTGGAGAGTTGAAGATAAAATATAAATCTGAGCAAAGACAGTATAAACTGGCAACAACACGTTCGAAGGTTTTGTGCTTTCCAACGCGATGCTTTGTGATACTACCTGTGATTGTCGCGAGTAACAAACAGTTGGCTGATGGTGAGCCGGTTCATACGATTCTGTCGCATGAACCGGACAAAAGATTGGCTGAAGCATGTGGGCTTGCCAGAGCGATTGATCTCGATATTGTGTGTCAGGATTTAATTAATATACATGCTCCACGTCCTGCCACATTGTTTGGTTCTGGAAAAATTAAGCAACTTCTGGATATCATACTTCGCGATCGTATCGAATTGGTAATTGTTGATCATGCGCTGAGCCCTATACAACAGCGTAATCTTGAAAAGGCATGGTGCGTCAAAGTGCTTGATCGTACTGGTTTAATTCTGGAAATCTTTGGTCGTAGGGCAAGGACGCGCGAAGGCTGTTTGCAAGTTGAATTAGCACATTTGACGTTTGAGCGCAGTCGTCTAGTGCGTAGTTGGACACACCTTGAACGCCAACGCGGTGGTTTCGGTTTTCTTGGAGGGCCTGGTGAGACGCAAATAGAAACAGATCGGCGGTTGTTGCAAGCCAGGATTAATAAAATTGAAAAAGAACTAGCTAAGGTGACCCGGACACGTGGATTGCATCGTAAAAGTCGGCGTGACGCGCCTTATCCTACAGTAGCCATTGTGGGCTATACCAACGCTGGCAAGTCTACACTATTTAATATTTTGACAAATTCAGAAGTATTTGTTCAGGATCAAGTTTTTGCAACTCTAGATCCAACCATGCGGGCGCTTGCGCTAGAGGGTGGGCGTACTGTAATTCTCTCTGATACAGTAGGGTTTATTTCAGATTTACCTACTACACTAATTGCTGCTTTTCGAGCAACTTTAGAGGAGGTAGTAGTAGCCGATTTAATTTTACACGTTCGCGATGTGCATCATGTCGAAACCGAAGCTCAGCGGGCTGACGTTGAGTGCGTGCTTAGCGAACTAAATATCGATATAGATATCCCTGAGTGTCGCATTATAGAAGTTTGGAACAAGATTGACCTATTATCACCTAGTCAACTAGAAGATATTCAATTTAAAGCAAAATACTATAAAGTTCCAGCTTATCTTATTTCAGCATGCAGCGGAAATGGTATTCCCGCACTTCGCCTTGCCATTGCTGAGCAGCTAGGAAAAGATGATATAGAGTTAAGTCTTGCATTACCTTTTCATGCTGGCCGTTTGGTTAATTGGCTGTATGAAAATACGCGCGTGATATCTTTGAATCGAAGTGACGATGGAGAAATCAAGGTGGTCGTACGTATTGCAGCTAACTGCCTAGGCCGTCTCAGATCACAAACGCAGAGTGCTGGTTTAACAGTAAAAGATACGCAGATAATACCTGGCGATTGAGGTGTTTTCTTAGCCTTTCGCAAGTGATAGTTGCAAAAAGCACCAATTGAACTATTGAAACTGTAAAGCTGATTTAGGGAGAAAAAGTTGAGTTGTGTGGCAACTTACTTTTGCTCCAATAAGTGTGAAGAAAATTCTGATTTTTTTGCAGAGCATAGGCGTGTGCGTCTATTGATCCGACACTCTCGAAATTTTAATGGGCTTGTAAGTTTGAATCGACGAACTATCGAACTCATATTTGATTAGTTGCAGTATCAATGCCATATTTTTAATATTGAAGAAACATTTGAAGAGTATGCGTTTTTTGAAGTTTAGGTTGTTGTGGTGCTTGAAAAAAATAGGTTCTATTAATTAATAGTGAAATAGATTAGTTCGTTTGAATATAAGTTTGCATGTTGCTACATTTCGTCATAAGCACACTAAAATAATACTGTTTTGATAGCGCTAATTTGTTGCAAAGTGATTGCAGGGAGCGGGCAGGAGTGATACGCGTTGAATGTTATAAATTACTAGCCAAAACTCAAAAAAAGTCTAGTGAGATGAATTTAAGGAGAAATGCGAATGGCACGTGCTAAAATCGCCTTGATCGGGTCCGGAATGATCGGCGGAACTCTAGCTCACCTGATTGCATTAAAAGAGCTTGGCGATGTTGTGCTGTTTGATATATCAAATGGTATGCCGCAGGGCAAAGCACTTGACTTAGCTCAATCCGGTGCTGTCGAAGGTTTTGATGTCCAACTAAGAGGAACAAGTAGTTACGCTGATATTGATGGCGCCGATGTTTGTATTGTGACCGCAGGAGTGCCTCGCAAGCCCGGCATGAGCAGAGACGATTTGTTAAGCATTAATCTCAAAGTTATGAAGCAAGTTGGGGCTGGTATCCGCAAGTATGCACCAAATGCTTTTGTTATAGTTGTTACTAATCCGCTTGACGCTATGGTCTGGGCTTTGAGAAAATACTCAGAATTACCCTCTTCTCATGTTGTCGGTATGGCTGGTGTTTTGGATACAAGCCGTTTTCGTCACTTCTTAGCTGATGAACTAAAAGTATCTATTCGTGATGTTAGTGCTTTCGTTTTGGGTGGTCATGGCGATGACATGACGCCGCTGATAAGATATTCAACAGTTGCTGGTATCCCACTAACCGATATTGTAAATATGGGCTGGATGAGTCAACAGAAGTTAGATGACATTGTTGAACGTACACGTAAAGGCGGCGGTGAAATCGTTGCTATGCTCAAGAATGGTTCAGCGTTTTACGCGCCAGCATCATCGGCAGTTGAAATGGCCGAGAGTTATCTTAAGGATAAAAAACGGGTTTTGCCGTGTGCAGCCTTTTTAAATGGTGAATTCGGTGTGAAGGATCTATATGTTGGCGTTCCAGTCATCATTGGTGCAGGCGGTGTTGAGCGTATAATCGAAATTGAATTCAACTCAGACGAGCGGCAAATGTTTATGAAGTCTGTTGAATCTGTCGATGGCTTGGTGAAGGCTTGTATCGAGCTTGATAATAAATCTTGAATAAGTGCGTGTGTCGTGTTGCCCACTAGAGGAAATGCAATACACATTCGCTATACTAACCGTCGGTTCCAATCTAGAATATGGACTTTTTCGATTGCTAGTTGAAAGGGCAAACGTGCCCTTTCTGTTAATGAGTTGATTGTGTCCACTTTTTTAAGTCGTTAGTGCATTAAATATCCTTTTGCAGACTTGATTTGTGTATGAAATTCCCTAATACTCGGAAAAAAAATGAAAAAATGCGCTATTGAGGCAGAGCCACTTCAGGCGATAGGGCCTTACAGCTTGGCAATAGAGGCTAATGGTACACTTTTTACCTCGGGACAGATACACCTAGATCCGGCGACTGGGAAACTCGTGCAAGGTAGCATTGCTGAACAAACTAGGCAGTGCCTCCAAAACTTGGGCTATATTCTGGATTCAGCTGGTTATACATTCGGTGATCTTGTCAAAACGACAGTGTTCCTTGTTGACATGGCCGACTTCACAGAGATGAATGCTGTATACGACACATATGTAATAGCGCCCTTTCCTGCGCGCTCAACCGTTCAAGTTGGAGGCTTGCCTTTGGGTGCCCGTGTTGAAATTGAGGCGATTGCAAAAAAAATGTGATTCCAGTGATTGTTATTACTGGATATGCATGATCAATTTTGGCGCAGCTAGGAAAATAGAGGATTTGGACCGTTGATCTCAGGTCTAATCGTGTTAATCCTATGTGTGATAACGACTGATAATGTGGCACTAATTTACCTCTTAAAAAGATTAAATGGGGGACTGTCTATATGAATATCCACGAATACCAAGCAAAGGAGCTTTACCGCGCCTATGGCGTCCCTACAGCAATGGGTTTTCACGCCTTTTCAGTCGATGAGGCTGTCGCAGCTGCCGCTAAACTACCAGGGCCAGTATGGGTGGTTAAATCACAAATCCATGCCGGCGGCCGTGGCAAAGGCAAATTCAAAGAATCGGGTTCCGGTGAAGGGGGTGGCGTTAGACTTGCGCGCTCTGTAGAGGAAGTACGGACATTTGCTGAGCAAATGCTTGGTAAGACTTTAATCACTTTGCAGACAGGTGAAGCTGGTAAAGTTGTCAAGCGACTATATGTTGAAGATGGTTCGGCTATTGCTCGCGAGCTTTATCTTTCAGCTCTTGTAGACCGTGAAACGTCTCGCGTTTCTTTCATAGCCTCTACTGAAGGGGGAATGGATATAGAAAAGGTTGCACACGACACTCCAGAAAAAATTTTCACGATGTCTATTGATCCCGTATCAGGTTACCAGCCATTTCATGGTCGTAGAATAGCTTATGCGTTGGGATTGGAAGGTAATCAGGTTAAACAATGCGTAAAGATGTTAGGAGATCTCTATCGCATGTTTGTCGAGAAAGACATGAGTCTTCTTGAGATTAATCCTCTCGTGGTTACTAATGAAGGTAATCTCATGTGTTTAGATGGTAAAATGAATTTTGATTCAAATGCGCTTTACCGTCATCCGGAAATCGTGGACTTGCGCGATCTGGAAGAAGAAGACCCTATGGAAATTGAAGCTTCTAAACACGATCTGGCGTTTATAAAACTTGACGGAAACATTGGCTGCCTCGTGAACGGTGCTGGCTTAGCGATGGCAACACTTGACATTATCAAACTGTACGGTTGCGAACCAGCAAACTTTCTTGACGT
>JABSQE010000119.1 GCA_013214245.1 Hyphomicrobiaceae bacterium | reverse complement strand
GACAATTCTGTTGATACACTATCACTTCGAGCTCCTTGCAAGCGGATTAATAAGATAAAAAATGTCCACATCACATTCAAAAAACGTGTAAAATACGAAAAAACATTTCGTATGTAATGCTTTAAAAGTGTACTTAATATAGTAGTAATAATAACTTCAATTCCTGTCGGCTTCCTGACAACTCAATCAAATCTAATACATTCAACAAAAAAAGATCAACGCCCAGCAAATACTATAAAACTGGTTCAGAACTTGCTCACAATAAAGTACGAACAACTACACTTTATGGAGAATCTGAATGGTTAACACTACGCTTCACCAAATTTCTAAAGATGTTGCGACCGAGCGGACAATGACAGCTTGATTTTAGCTATGAACGATGGGAAGCCGATGGCAAAAAAGCTAGTGTAAGAATTTTCTCGAGCAGTTATAAATCGAGAGTTAAAAGAAATCGTTCTTCAGTTTCTCGCTTTTTTAACAGAACCATAATCGAAGCAAGATTTATTAGTTGGCAGCATTCATAAATGTCTAGCTGCAGTTTAGCTAAGCTACATAATTGACGTGAACAGAGATCAAATTTGAAGTGTGTCCCACTGCTAGAACTAACCGCAATCGCACCGCTAGTACAAATAATGAGAAGGTACGCCCAACGGCTAACAAAGGTCGCGTTAATGAAAAAAGCCATGTTCCGTTCTCATTAGGCTCTAAGCTAACTACTCTCAAGACTTGTTAAGTGACAACTCTCAAACATTTCATCGCAGACGTCAACAACCGCATTCTCAATCGGCTTCTTGGCACATTCACCATAAGGTGGTAATACCAGCCCTTTCGTTAACCCCAAGAACATAGCCGATCTTAGAATCAATAACTACTTCGCACACCTCTTTATAGCCGCAGTATAATCAAATTTCATTTCTTCAATTTTATCAATCGTTAACTCAGCCCCACCGCCTTCGCCTTATAAGCCTGTCGTATTAGCACGGCATTAACGACAATGTCGTACCATTTTCATATCGCCAGCGCACTCGTCTTGTAATTTAGTAAAGTTCCTGAACACGTGGACTACGTTGTCTTAAGCCTAAGCAGGCACCTTAAACTTCTATTCAGGGTAAAATTAACATATACCTTGCCCAATGCATATGCATGTGAATATGTAAAAAACATGCCACAAGTAATTAAAACGTGCCGCATAATGATATCTAAAGTTTTATTTAGATTCGATAGACCTGTTCGTTAAGAATTGAGATATCGAAAATTGATAGCGTGATAATAACTCTTCTATAAAAATTGAAAAGATAACTTACTGCAACAAACTATTTCTAAAAAAAGCTATCCGAATTTTAGGTTAAAAGCACGCAAAATCCGACGAATGTTAATATCAAGAACTTATATACGATACTTAATTTGACAAGACGTCATACCTAGAAGCCGCGCTGCTTTGGCCTGAACCCATCCTGCTTCCTCTAAAGCTGCTATAACGAACTCGCGCTCACCAAGTTGAGGATCATTCCTGGCCTACTTGTACTTCATTGTTGCCGTAACAGTTTTTTCAAAACCGATTACAACCACCGAACAGTGTGTACTGTCAGATTTATTAGACAACAAAAGTTTATCCGATTTGCTAGAGCCAGATGCTAACCATCCACCCTCAACCTTAATGAGCGAAACAACATCACGATCTATAGTCCCAGGCTGACTCATAACAACAGCACGCTCTAGACAATTTTCCAGTTCACGCACATTTCCAAGCCAATTATGGCTCGTTACAAAGTTTAACAACGTTCTCTGTTATATTAAGCACCCACCTCTGAGCCGTGCTAATTTTACCTATTTCATCAAGGAATAGTGTGCTGACATCAGCTTGTCCAAAACGACCTTTACATATGGTGTTAGCACCTGTACAGACCCCTTATCATGACCAAACAACTCTGAATTATAATAGGTTATAAGGTAGTGCTACGCAATTAAGTTTAATTATCCTAACACCAGAACGCGGTAAGTTGTCATAAATCGCTTTGGCGATAAGTTTTTTGCCAGCACCTGGCTCGCCGCGTATCAAGACAGTTGTATTCCATTGCGCCACGATACAAACCTTGACAAACAAAGATTTCATCGCCTCAGTTCTTTCAACTAGATTGTTGAAGCCGATCTGATTTCAAGAAATATGTTGCGGTCTATCCTTTTGCTCATGTAGATGCTGCAGCTCTTGCTCAATGGAATGGGCGATTAGAATAATTTGGCTTAAGAGTATCGCGAGCATTTCAACAAATTTATCGTGTATTTTTATCTGGGCTCAGGTTACAGGATGGTTGGCATGCTATCATTCCGCAGGGATTATTATTTCTTATGAAAATCGGTACTGAGATAAACTTTAATTTATGGTCAAAGGTTGGAAAGATAGAGGCAATGCCTGCAACATCACTAGATCGTGTTTCAAAAGTAGACTTTCCTGCAGTCAAAGCCTACCTTAAAGCTCCGCTCATTGGGACCAGCTGATGCAAGTGCAGTCAACTCACTACCTTCGTCGTTAAAAAGCCCGATCAAGCCACGCACAAATCTAGCCTTATCTTGAGGAAACTTTAGTAGTTTGTCTGCTACGTCACGCATTTCAAAAGGTTGGGTGCCAATTACATCTATCAATAAACAGCTAATGGATTGAAGTATATCTCATGTCAGCCATCTCAGAACAACTTACTGCAGCCGTACAACCTAGCTCAGGGATAAGTAGCATGCCATATCTCCGATCATTTTCTTTTTAATGATTTCGCTCCAACTGG
>JABSQE010000118.1 GCA_013214245.1 Hyphomicrobiaceae bacterium | reverse complement strand
TTTCCGGGTCAATCCCGATGTTCATCAGCAAGCTATCGAGAATTTTTCTATTGTTAACTCGAATAATATAATCCTCAGGATTAAAACCAAGTCGTTCCATAGTATCCGCAGCAAGCATGCAGATCTCTGCATCGGCTGCTATACTAGTAGTGCCTACAGTATCAGCATCACATTGTATGAATTGGCGGAAACGACCTGGACCTGGTTTCTCATTGCGCCATACAGGCCCTGAAGTATATCTACGGAATGGTTTAATAATACGCTGGTAATTTTCAGCCACGTGGCGGGCTAAAGGTGCGGTCATATCATAGCGCAAAGACATCCATTGTTTATTTTCATCTTGTAGTGAAAAGACACCCTCGTTAGGGCGATCTGAATCCGGTAGAAATTTGCCTAGTGCATCAGTAAATTCAAGTGCTGGAGTTTCAAGCGGTTCGAAACCATACCGCTCATAAACCTCACTAATAATATCAAGAATTCGCCGTACAGAACGGATCTCATCTGCTTCTAAATCTCGGAGCCCTTTTGGAAGACGTGCCCCAAGTCGGTTTGCTTTTAACTTTCTTGCCATATGCCTGCCTTCGTTCGCACTTTATGTTATTGCGAGTGTTTTGTAAGCCCCATATATTTGGGCTGCAAATGTGCAAGCTTGCCAACCTTATTTGTTGATTAAGCCGCGACTAAACGCTTTTTTAACTTAAATTGTTGACCTATTATTTGAATACAAACTAGCTCTACACAATCAAACTAGTGTAGACATAAAGCTAATACTTTAAAATTACAGCAATTTATATCTAAATTTGGGCTTTACAAGACAAGAGTCCGAAGCTTACGCTCTGTTCTAGATTTATACCACCCTTAGGTCGTGTGCAGCATCAATTTCGTTAAAATGTCTAACTACTGCATGTAGCTTAATCGGTCTTTCACATTCGATACGCTTTTTTTAAGAACATCAACAAGCTAACACTATATCGGTAATTACATCTCACAACAACTAATAAAGCAAAATTACAGCTGTCGCACAACTAACTTTTATCGAAAAAAACAACGCTGATTTTATAGAAATCTATTTTTTTACCACATTTTGCAGATTGTTTTTTCGTTACCAAACGTTCAGATGTATAGCTAAGATGCTGAAATATCAATTGCTGCCTCAAGCATAATTAAGCAAATACCTAGCAAATAAATTTTTGATCTAAAAAAAAATACTACTAAATTTAATTTGAAATATTACTTTCTTGTTTTCAAAACAATTCCGTCTGTGTTACTAGAATTTTTAAGCACATTGGCAATGATAAAAAAATTAATTTACAAATTTTTACAGGACTAGCCACCTAGGATAGGTTTTGAGACTTACTGGTACCGCTAATGCCGTTGTGCGAATAGAATATTCGTCTAATACGATTGTCGGAGGTGAGAAAGCTCGATTGCGATATGTTTTCTGTAGCAAATAATAGAATGGTTATTACCTCAATCTGTAAGTTGTTTTGAACCAGCCTAATCGGTATCGATCAAATCAAAAGCTAGGTAGGCTCAGGCGAAGATTTTTAACAGATAGTTTTAGGTTATTACTAATGGCGTGCTAATTATTTTTTATGGTAGCCCTTGTGTAAAGATGCCATGTAGCATGACCTAGCACTGGCAGTGTAATTAACAGACCTGTAAAAGCTGGTATTGCCGATATGACAACAGCTGAGACCACAAATACGCCCCAGGTCAACATTACCGCTGGAGACTTACACACTACATTTATACTTGTAATCATCGCGGTAACAAAATCTACATTCTTGTCTAGCAGCAATGGATATGAGATAACCGTCAAACAAAATAAAACTAAAGCTATAATAGCACCCATGCCATGGCCGACTAGAAGGAATATCCAGCCTTTTGGTGTTGTCATTACAGCTTCAATGAACCCGCCAAATGTTGCGAAGCCCTGAAAGCCAAAGAAAATAGCAACTAGAGTTCGAGCTAGGTATATCCAAATCCAAAAAATAAAGAGAGTAACTACTGCCATCCAACTGAATTCTCTACTGCGCTGAAGCCAGATAACACCAAGAACCTCGGACCATTTTAGTGGAAGGTCGCTATGTTTACGTCTCGAAACATCATAGAGACCAGCTGCGATGAAGGGACCTATTAGTGCAAAGCCAATAACGAATGGATAGAGTATCCAATAAGCACCAAATTGAAAAACAAGGACTGTAATAGTTAATCCGCCCATAGCAAAGATACTTCCAAAGAATAAGCCAAACGCAGGGGCAGTCAAAAAATCGCTTAAACCTATAAAAAAAACATCTAATATGTCCTGAAAAGTTAGTTGTTTAATAGGTAGAGTTTTCGAACTGTGATTTTGATTTGATTTATTCACGCCATTTTCCTAAATATCTGCTATTAGTAAAACAAATTTTTCTAAATTAATTTTTAATTGAAAACCGACTTTAATCTTTAAAACCGATATGTCTTAAAAAAACATAGCTATAGATTTTATCGCAAAAAAAGCTTTCATTAGAACCCACACTCTAGTCGCTTGTTGTATTTTAATATAAAAATTTGAGATATACATTTAAATCGCCTTCAATTAGAACTTTAACATTTAGCTAGAATACTTTCATTCTTTAAAACAACTAGATTACAGTCTGCATCCCGCCGTGAGCATTAAATTGAAATCAAGATTTTCAACTGAGTCTGTTGGTAGGCGCTTAGATAAAAAGCGCTATTTCTTTAGATTTACAATAAGGACATTAATCTAGTACACGGTTTACATAACATGTCTTGTCGGTAAAGGTCTCGCGATAATATGAATTACAAACATACAGTTTTGTGTTAGCAAAATGCAGGATCGAAGAGTTGTGTACGCCTTATTTTGGTAACTGTTTTTGTTTGTATTCTGACAGCTTCAAAAGAACGTTTATGAGACTCTGCAGGCGGAAGTGGAGGTTTATGAAATACAGAAGCGATATATTGAAAACCTTGCATTTTTGCCTGTTGTTGGTAATGATATTTCTAAAAAACATACGAGGTTACACGAAGATTGGGTGCAATTGCTCACTTTAATTGAAACTAGTTTGTCTGTTATAAAGAAATCACTATTAAATCAACGTTTTAAGATGCACAAAGTAGAAAGATGTATTAAGGCTCTAAAAAAATTGATCCAACTATCTCCTCGGCAAATTCAACAAACTGAGGCCAAAGTTAGTGTAATTGCCAGAGAAGATTTAAAAGTTGATCTATTAGTCAGTTACCAAGTTCACGATGTGAGCTGGCAATCAACATATGATGCTCGGCTTGAAACTGGCTCGCGCAATGTACCATCAAAGTTGGTTATTGTTCGACGCGCGTCAATAATACAGAGCACAGGAGAAGTGTGGAGAGATATTGCAATAATGTTCTCTACTTCAAGGCCGAGTGGGCGAAACAGTTCGCCAGAATTTTATCCAGTGACTGTAGGCTTCCTTAGACGATTAAAGTACACGTAAAAGACTTTAGCATCACTTAAAGAAATACCAAAAGATTTGAATAATCTAAAGACAAACGGTAAGAGTTTGAAACATGGCAAAAGCCTTAACATTGTTAAATCCCACATTGGGCAGAGAAATACTGAATTGGATCTCTATGATAATCAAGTTCTTTATGAAATACCTTGCTTGTAAACGTTGGAAAATACTGGTAGTATTACAATTTTAAAAATCAAGACAATTTAGCTTGAACCTTCATTAGTGATACGTGCTGTTCCAAAATTAGAACCGTGTGGTTATCTCTATACCAAGGTAATATTTCCACTTGGTGTTGCCCCAATTTTAAGCGGCAAACGATGCTGTTTAGAGACCAAGCTTTTGTTGGCAAAGGGCACATATCCCAGTTGGCTGGCGGTGAGGATCTTGAACTTGGTTTTGGCGCAGACAAAGTCGAGCGTGTAATTTACAGTAAAACTTCTGAGCTACGTAGTACGTAGTAAGACTGGTATAATTTTATCTTCACTGATAGATCAGAAAAAGTTTAAAAAATTTATAAAAAAATCCTCATGTACGGCCATTTCATACTCGATTATTGACCAGAGACCCGTATCACTTAACCAAAGCATCAAAGTTAAACTCTTTGGCCAAACTAAACCTTCAGGACTTAACGTCAAGGACCGTAACGGTGTTATAGCCTGGGAAGTTAGGTTGACTTCAGATCAGTAGTATATAATCGATTTCGGTTACGCTTTATCATGGCCTTCAGAAAACCAGATAAGCTATAGTCTATAACGTATAACCAACAATCCTAACAGATTTGTAGTTGGTTGTGTATCCGTGTTGAATTAAACTAAAGGGCAGATTAACTCTTTTGTTCATTTACCTTAAGATTTCTCTGGAAGATTAGCAAATAAAGGACAAACTAGTAATACGACATAAGAAACACTTTTACAGGATTTTGGAATGGCAAATGTTGTTGTCGTTGGTGCGCAATGGGGGGACGAGGGTAAAGGAAAAATCGTCGACTGGTTATCGGAGCGTGCTGACGGCGTGGTTCGTTTTCAGGGTGGCCATAATGCAGGTCATACATTGGTTATAAACAACCATGTCTATAAACTTTCATTGTTGCCTTCAGGCGTTGTGCGGCCTGGTAAACTCTCTATAATTGGCAACGGCGTAGTTGTAGATCCTTGGGCGCTTGTCGCTGAAATCAAAACCTTAAAAAATCAGGGTGTTGAAATCAGTCGTTCAAATCTGCGTATTGCGGAGAATGCAACACTAATTCTACCTCTTCACAGAACATTAGACATTATGCGCGAAGAAGCAGCAGGCACATGCAAGATCGGTACTACCGGCCGAGGTATAGGACCAGCTTATGAAGATAAAGTAGGACGCCGTGCCATCCGCGTACAGGATCTTAAGAATTTAGATAAGCTGGAGGCTAAGGTGCGTTGGCTTCTAGTGCACCACAATGCTATACGTCGCGGCTTAGGCAAGCTCGAATTAGATTGCACAGATTTAGTTTGCAAGCTTAAGGAGATAGCACCTCAAATTCTACCCTACATTGACATAACATGGGATTTACTGGATCAGCTGCGGCGTGAGGATAAACGTATTTTATTCGAGGGTGCCCAGGGTTCGATGCTTGATGTTGATCATGGTACATATCCGTTCGTAACATCTTCAAACACCGTAGCTGCACAAGCTGCTATCGGTTCAGGAATGGGCCCTGGTGTGCTCGGTAATATTCTTGGCATTTCAAAAGCTTATACAACACGGGTTGGATCTGGACCGTTTCCTACAGAGCTTACAGATGAAACTGGCCGCCTTTTAGGGGAGCGCGGAAATGAGTTTGGCGTCGTAACTGGTCGCAAACGTCGCTGTGGTTGGTTTGATGCAGCGCTTGTGCGTCAGATGATAAGGGTGTCTGGTATTACCGGCCTAGTGTTGACGAAACTTGACGTTTTAGATAATTTTCCAAATATCAAAGTATGTGTTGGTTATGAACTTAATGGAAAACGTGTTGATCGACTGTCGGCAGGCCTTAGCACACAAGAACATGTTGTTCCAATCTATAAAACCCTAGAAGGCTGGTCCGAGACAACGCTGGGCACTCGAACATGGACAGATCTGCCCATGCAGGCTATGAGGTATGTACGCTATATTGAGAAGTTGATTGAGTGTCCTGTTGTGCTGCTTTCAACTAGCCCTCAGCGTGACGATACGATCATAGTGCGCGATCCATTCGAAATCTAAACATCATATTAGATAAGTATTTAGTATTAGTTAACAGATAGATTGTATTAATTACTATGGGTAGTCCCTTTTTAACGTTGAAGGATGTTCACTTAACATTTGGAGGAACACCATTATTAACAGGTGCTGATCTTCAGGTAAATATTTCAGATCGTATAGGACTAGTCGGCAGAAATGGTTGTGGTAAATCAACGCTTTTAAAAGTTGCCGCGGGAATTATTGAGCCAGACAGTGCCGAGCAGTTTTTACAGCCTGGTTTGCGTGTCCAATATTTGCCTCAAGAACCTGACCTCAGACCCTATTCAACAGTAAGTAATTATGTAGAGTGTGTATTTGATGACAAAGAGGACTCTTATCGAGCACGATTTTTTTTAAGCGAACTTGGGCTGAGTGGTTCGGAGAGCACTGCGCACTTATCTGGCGGCGAAGCACGTCGCGCTGCGCTTGCGCGTATTTTAGCATCAAAACCAGATCTTCTGCTATTGGATGAGCCTACAAATCACCTTGAC
>JABSQE010000117.1 GCA_013214245.1 Hyphomicrobiaceae bacterium | reverse complement strand
TCTATAGCTCGTTTCTCGGAAGACATAGGATCGTGCTCCATTATCTCCCCCTTAAAAATCCAAACTTTAATACCTATTATGCCGTAAGCCGTTGCGGCACGACCATACCCGAAGTCGATGTCAGCCCTCAACGTATGCAATGGCACTCGACCTTCTCGATACCACTCTGTTCTTGCTATCTCAGCACCACCTAGACGACCAGCACAGTTTATTCGAATACCTTGAGCGCCGAGACGCAAAGCAGACTGCACAGCCCTTTTCATCGCTCTGCGAAAAGCAACACGTCTTTCCAATTGTTGCGCTATACCTTCAGCGATAAGAGTTGCATCTACTTCCGGTTTGCGAACTTCTACTACATTCAAGTGCACTTCGGAATGGGTAAGAGCAGAAAGCTGTCCACGCAATTTATCAATGTCAGCACCCTTTTTACCTATCAAAACACCAGGTCGAGCTGTATAAACTGTTACCCTACATTTCTTATGAGGACGCTCAATCACTACCTTTGATATGCCGGCTTGACGTTGCATTTTCATGATATGACGGCGAAGTCGCATATCCTCGTGTAATAGCCTTCCATATTCCCCAGTATTTGCGTACCACCTACTATCCCAAGTGCGGTTGATTCCGACACGAAGGCCGATTGGATTAACTTTATGACCCATAATAACGGCTCCTATGTTTCAGCCTCATGAGATGACTCACTCTCCTCGCGCACCACGATCGTGATCTGTGCAAAAGGCTTCATGATACTAGCAGAACGGCCACGACCCCGAGCATGAAAGCGCTTCATCACAAGATTCTTCCCAACATAAGCTTCTGAGACAATCAAATCATCTACATCTAATCCATGGTTATTCTCAGCATTAGCAACCGCTGACATAACACATTTACGAACGTCACTAGCAATTCGCTTACGTGAAAAATTAAGGTCTGCTAGAGCATGGGCAACCTTCTTGCCGCGAATCATGCCTGCCACTAGATTAAGTTTCTGCGGTGAAACCCTAAGGTTACGCGCAACAGCCTTTGCTTCGTTATCTGGAAGAACACGATTCCGTTTTGGCTTACCCATCTTTTTGTGCCTTTAACGTTTAGATTTCTTATCGGCACCATGGCCATAGTAAGTGCGAGTTGGTGAAAATTCACCGAATTTATGCCCAATCATATCTTCGCTGACGGTTACCGGGATGTGCTTATGCCCATTATAAACGCCAAAAGTGAGGCCAACGAACTGCGGAATGATTGTGGAACGTCGAGACCAGATTTTAATAACTTCGTTGCGCCCCGATTCACGTACTTTTTCTGCTTTTTTAAGCAAACACCCATCGACAAAAGGGCCTTTCCAAACTGACCGTGCCAAGCTTAGTCTCCTACGAGATGTAATTTGAGGGCATAATTGCCTTCTAGAAATTGGCTTTAAAATTATTAAGACTTATGGCGACTTCGGATAATAAACTTATCACTTGCCTTGTTCTTACGTGTCCGAACACCTTTCGCAATCTTACCCCATGGTGTTTTAAAAATACGTCCTCCATTCGTTCGTCCTCCATTAGGATGATCGATCGGATTCATTTCTATACCCCTAGTTTGCGGCCTTTTACCAGCCCAGCGAGAACGCCCAGCCTTTCCTGCAATAATATTCGAATGTTCGGAATTAGAAACAGCTCCCACACTAGCCATACAGGAAGCATTTACTTTGCGCGTTTCACCTGAATTAAGCTTCAATATAGCCCAACCAGCGTCACGACCAACTAATTGAGCGTAAGCGCCAGCTGAACGAGCAATTTGCCCTCCTCTACCTGGCTTCAACTCCACGTTATGAATAATTGTTCCGATTGGCATAGATGAAAGAGGCATAGCATTTCCTGGCTTTACGTCAGCTTTCTCTCCTGAAATCACCTTGTCTCCCGCTGTTAAGCGTTGTGGAGCAAGAATGTATGATAGAACGCCATCTTCGTATTTAATAAGCGCTATAAAAGCCGTTCTATTAGGATCGTATTCCAAGCGTTCTACAGTGGCAACGATGCCATGCTTACGACGTCTAAAATCTATTTTACGATACGCTCGTTTATGCCCCCCTCCTATATGGCGAGAAGTTATGCGTCCTGTATTGTTACGTCCTCCTGACTTAGTAGCCCCCTCTGTAAGAATTTTTACCGGCTTACCTTTCCAAAGGTTAGAACGATCCACTATCACCAGATGACGAATGCCAGGCGATGTCGGGTTAAATGTCTTAAGCGCCATAAGAAAATACCTCTACAGCCCAGTCGTCACATCTATCGAATAACCATCTTCAAGAGTAACGAATGCCTTCTTTTTATCTTTTTGCCGACCTCGTATGCCGCGGAATGTTTTACGTTTACCCTTACGCACAAGAGTATTAACAGACTTCACTTTGACGTCAAAAAGCTCTTCAACAGCTTGTTTTATGCAAACCTTTGAAGCACCCTTCGCTACGTTAAATAATATCTGATTGTCTTGCGAGACTACCGTTGATTTCTCAGTGATTATCGGGGATATTATTACATCATACATATTTATCTTAAGCACCTTAGACCTCCCCTTTAGCCGCTGCAAATGATGAGCTTATACCATCGCCTGCTTCTGTGTTCGAAGTTTCGAAACCTGTATTGCACCTCGATTTTGCAGTTACAAACAGCCTTTGCTCAATAGCCTCCACCGCAGCCTTAGTAAGAACTAGTTTCCGGCGCTTTAAAATGTCATACACGTTAATGCCCTGAACTGGCAAAACGTCTATCATCGGTATGTTTCGCGCCGCTTGAACAAAATTAGGCTCTAACTCACCCCCGCCAACAATTAGCGCATTGTGTATACTTAGCTTTGAAAGTTGGTCCTTAAGAAGTCTCGTCTTACCGTCTGGAGAAATCTCTCTATCCAAGATTACCAATTCTTTTGCCCTACATTTGGCAGATAAAGCATGCCGTAACGCTAAAGAACGCAATTTCTTCGGCAAATCTATAGCATGACTGCGCGATTTAGGACCAAATGCTTTGCCACCACCACGAAATTGTGGTGCTTTTCGTGAACTGTGACGCGCACCGCCTGAACCTTTCTGTCTAACAAACTTGCGTCCTGATGCCTTTATCTCAGAACGATCTTTACAATCGTGTGTGCCTGCCATTCGTTTTAATCGTTGATAACGCACCATTCTGTGTAGCAAATCTGGCCGCGGTTCAAGACCGAAAACGAGCTCGCTAAGCTCAATCGAACCTGCAGGACATGCGTCTAAACTAGTGATATCGGCTTGCATATTAATTATGCCTTATTTCCAGATGAACTTGAGGAGGGAGCGCCTTCATGATTAATCGTACTTGTTACTTTATAATCACTAAAAGAACCTGGATGAGGAACATTAGCCGGTAAAGGACACTTTACAGCGTCTCGAATTAGCACAACCCCGCCACTGTGACCAGGAACAGAACCCTTAATCAGCAATAGCCCGCGTTCAATATCCACTTGAACAACCTCAAGATTCTGCGTTGTAACTCGAACGGCACCCATATGCCCAGCCATCTTTTTACCCTTAAAGACCTTACCTGGATCTTGACATTGCCCCGTTGATCCGTGAGCGCGATGTGATATAGATACACCGTGCGAAGCTCTTAAGCCGCCAAAGTTCCAACGTTTCATAGCTCCTGCAAAGCCCTTGCCTTGACTAGTACCTGTAACGTCAACTAGCTGTCCAGGCTTAAAGTGATCCGCCTTCATAACGGAACCGACATCAATTAGATTCTCAGGAGCAACTCTGAATTCCACCACAGTAGACTTTGGCTCCACATTGGCTGCTACAAAGTTTTGAAGCTCAGCCTTCGAAACTCGCTCGCGGCGCCGCGAACCAGCTCCTAATCGCAAAGCCGTATAACCATCCCGTGATACAGTACGATGACCTAAAACCTGGCACATCTCAAGCTTTAGCACAGTAACAGGAACGTGTTCCCCGTCATCTAGAAAGATCCGCGACATGCCAACTTTCTTGGCAATCAAACCGGAGCGCATTAGAATTCCTCCTGTAGCGGCCATGGGCATCAAAATCTAACCTACCCAGAGGACCATATAAACCTAGCTAAAAGCTAAAGCTTAATTTCCACATCAACGCCGGCAGCAAGATCAAGCTTCATTAAAGCATCGACAGTTTGCGGCGTCGGATCAACAATATCAAGCAAGCGCTTGTGGGTTCGCATCTCAAATTGTTCACGGCTCGCCTTATCAATATGGGGCGAACGAATAACTGTGAACTTTTCTTTACGTGTAGGTAGAGGAATGGGACCACGAACCTCAGCACCAGTTCGCTTTGCAGTATTCACGATCTCACGAGTTGACGCATCGAGAATTCGATGATCAAACGCTTTAAGCCGAATGCGTATGTTTTGACCATTCATATGGTTTACTTCGCCCCTCGAAATTCTCTTATAAACACGTGAAGCGTTCGACAAAACGAACGCTCCTCATTAAAGAACCAAACTACTCGTTGATCGCGGCCACAACACCCGCCCCAACGGTACGACCACCCTCACGAATAGCAAAACGCAACTTTTCTTCCATGGCTATGGGCTGTATTAACTCCACCTCCATTGTAACATTATCACCAGGCATTACCATTTCAGTACCCTCAGGTATGGTGACGACTCCGGTAACATCTGTTGTACGGAAATAAAACTGAGGTCGATAATTAGTAAAAAAGGGTGTGTGTCTGCCACCCTCTTCTTTGGTTAAAATGTAAGCCTCTGCCTTGAATTTCTTGTGAGGCTTTACAGTCCCTGGCTTACATAAAACCTGACCACGCTCTACTTCCTCACGCCCTACACCACGAATTAGAGCGCCGATATTATCGCCAGCCTCACCTTCATCTAAAAGCTTACGAAACATCTCAACGCCAGTTACGGTAGTTTTTGTAGTCTCGTCCTTAATTCCTACTATCTCTACTTCCTCACCAACCTTAATAACGCCACGCTCGACCCGGCCTGTAACAACAGTTCCACGACCTGATATAGAAAAAACATCTTCTATTGGCATAAGGAAAGGCTGATCTTTAGGTCTCTCAGGCGTCGGTATGTAGGCATCTACGCTCTCCATTAGCTGCAAAATAGCCTTCCTACCTATTTCCTCTTCACGATCTTCCAATGCACATAGAGCTGAACCTTTGATTATAGGAATGTCATCCCCCGGAAATTCATAACTATCAAGCAGCTCCCGAACCTCCATCTCTACAAGCTCCAACAGCTCTTCGTCATCGACCTGGTCAACTTTGTTAAGAAAAACCACCAAAGCTGGGACACCGACCTGACGCGCAAGAAGTATGTGTTCTCTGGTTTGCGGCATAGGCCCATCAGCAGCATTTACAACCAAAATGGCACCATCCATTTGAGCTGCGCCTGTTATCATATTTTTCACATAGTCAGCGTGACCAGGACAATCCACATGAGCATAATGACGGCCATCAGTTTCATATTCTACGTGAGCTGTAGAAATAGTGATACCACGTTCACGCTCCTCTGGAGCCTTATCGATTTGGTCATAAGCTGAGTACTCAGCTTTTCCAGACTCTGCTAAAACCTTGGTGATCGCGGCAGTTAGGGATGTCTTACCATGATCAACGTGACCTATTGTACCGATATTAACGTGAGGCTTTGTGCGTTCAAATTTTACCTTAGCCATAACTCTTCTTGGCTCCTGTCTTACTACTTACCGGATTGACAGAAATTAAAATCCTATCAACCCATTCTAAAATTTCATTAAGAATATTTTGCCTTGATCTCTTCCGCAACTTGGCGAGGCACGTCCGCATAATGCGCAAACTGCATTGAGTAAGAAGCACGCCCTTGAGTGGAAGAGCGGAGCGTGTTAATATATCCAAACATATTCGCTAGAGGCACGTAACAACTCACTACAGCAGCATTACCACGAACCTCTTGACCGCGAACCTGACCTCTACGGCTATTAACGTCACCGATCACTGTACCCACGTATTCATCGGGAGTTACAATTTCAACATCCATTACGGGCTCAAGCAACTTTAGTCCAGCCTTGCCGCAACCCTCTCTAAGCGCTGCCCGAGAAGCAATTTCAAACGCGATGGCGCTCGAATCTACTTCGTGATACGCACCATCTATGAGTGACACTCTCATGTCAACCAATGGGAAACCGATTAGCACACCAGT